>JAPSJG010000058.1 GCA_031178305.1 Sinorhizobium sp. | reverse complement strand
TCCTCGTCTGGGCGGTTGCGGACCGCATCTCGGAAACCCGCCGGCTTAAAGCCGGGATCACGAAAAACCCGGTACTCGCGTCCGGGCATCACGACGTCATTGCAGTGGTCGTCGGACTGGTCGTTTACGGTCTCTTCGTCTGGAGGCTGCATGAGTGGCTGATTGGCGTCCCGCCAATCACCTGAGTCGACCGACCTGGAGCAGTGTGGTGGTCAGGGCGGCGCGGCAGCTTCGCCCCGCCCCGACGCCGAGCAGGTGGAAACCGGAAGCATGCCTGTTCTCGCACCCTTCTGCTGACCAGCGCCGCCGCTTTACGCTTCAGAAACTTCTTTATCAGACACTCCTCACATTCGCCGCGGCCCTTAGCGCCGTGACGCCATGACGGCATTCTTCCCGAAGATGCGATCTGCCAATGCCCGTTGAGTTGACCGGCAGGCCTCGCGTTTGGTCCGCCGGCGAAGGACGCCGAACCCAATGCTTAAATTCTTTTCCAAGCTGTCACTGACCACCAAGCTCGCCGCAATCATCATCGTCATCAACATCATCGGGCTCATCGCGATCACCCATCACGGGTGGCGTAGTGAGACTGCTTTCGCGCTCGAAGGCGCAGCACAGGCCTGGACGAAGACGTCGCAGCAGATGGCGAGCATCGCCGCGGGCGGGGTCAAATGGAACAAGGCGGAGGCTGTACAGGAGGCCTACGCGCTCTATCGCGATGAGTCGCAGGGAACGCTGATCTATTTCAGCGCGCTGAACGCTAGCGGCTCTGCCGTCGATACCTGGGCACGGGATGGCGCAATCACCGTCGAGGCAGGCAATGCGGTAGCAACGACACTCATCGGCAAGGCACCCGATACCGCGGTCACGGACGTGGTGGCCGCCGGCCCCGGCACAATCACAGTGGCGGTGCCACTACCGGTCGGCAAGAACGGTAAGCCCGGCGGTTACGTAACGACGATTTGGTCGACGGCCACAATTCTCGCGGCCGCCGAAATGAACATCCTGTTGCTGGTCGGCTCGCAGTCGGTGGTCGTCGCAATCGTCATTGGCGCCTTCCTGACGGCGATGCGTGGCCTTGTCGGCAAGCCGCTCTCCGCCCTCACCACGCGCATCGGTCAGCTCCAGAACGGCGACCTCTCCTCGCCGGTCGCCTACGGCGATCGCGGCGACGAGATCGGCGTGATCGCCCGCGCGCTCGATATGTTCCGCAGAGAGGCCGAGGACAAGATTGCCCGCGAGCACGAAGCACACCGCCAGGCTATAGCCATGGAAGAGGAACGCGCTCGCGGCGCACGCCAGATCCAGGAAAGCGCCAGCCACCAGTCGGAGGCCATCAAAAAGCTCGGCGATGCGCTCGAGCGGCTCGCCTCCGGCGATTTCGCAGTCTCCCTGCCAGGCATAGGCGCCGATTTCGAGAAGCTTCGCAGCGACTTCAACCGAATGGTTGCGGCCGTCTCCGCCGCAATTTCTGAAATAGGCAGTTCCGCAAAGTCCGTCGAGGCAAGCGCGGCTGAAATCGCGCATTCGACGGATGACTTGTCTCGACGCACCGAGCAGCAGGCCGCAGCGCTGGAACAGACGGCGGCAGCGCTCGACGAGATCACAGCCACGGTGCGCAATTCGACGCTCAGAGCCAACGAGGCGGGCGCGCTCGTCGCCAACGCGAAGCAGGGCGCCGCCAATTCCGCAACCGTCGTCGGCAAGGCCATCGGCGCCATGGACCGGATTCAGAATTCCTCGTCACAGATCGGCCAGATCATCGGCGTGATCGACGAGATAGCCTTCCAGACAAACCTGCTCGCGCTCAATGCCGGCGTCGAGGCGGCACGCGCCGGAGAGGCCGGGAAGGGTTTTGCCGTAGTCGCACAGGAGGTGCGGGAGCTCGCGCAACGTTCGGCCGCGGCTGCGAAGGAGATCAAGGGTCTGGTCACCGCCTCCGGCGCGGAGGTCGCCTCGGGCGTCGCGCTTGTCAACGAGACCGGCAACGCGCTGAAGACCATCGAAGCGGAAATCAACAAGATCAACGAAAGCATCCAGGCGATCGTGCTCTCCTCCAACGAACAGTCAAGCGGCCTGCAGGAGATCAATTCGGCGATCAACCAGATGGACCAGGGCACCCAGCAGAACGCCGCCATGGTCGAGGAGACCAATGCGGCTTGCCAGGAACTCATGACCCAGAGCCGAAGACTGCGCGAGGCCGTGAACCGCTTCAAGTACGAAGGGCCACATTCCTCCGCTGTGGCGGGGGCTGCGGTCAGCAACAGGCCTTCGCCGGCCGTACGGCCCGCAACGCCCGCCCCGGACTATAAAATTTGGGGCAACGCAGCCGTCGCCGCGCAACCCGGCGAATGGGAAGAGTTCTGAATCCCACCTCCTTCGCCAATACACGAGCTCTCGCACCGTACGGATTAGCCGTGGCGGGCAGAAAAAGGGAAACACCGATGAAGAAAACGCTAGCAAGCCTGCTCTACGCCTCGGCCGCCATCATGACGGCCACGGCACCCGCCTTTGCGGAAGAGGCGCATGTCGCGCCCGTCACCGAATTTGTCGAGACCAGTGTGAAGCCGTGGATTTCGGACGCGGCCGTGATCGAGGCGATCAAGGCGCAGAATGCGGCGAACGCCAATCTCAGCCAGAGCGACATCGACGCGTTGGATGAGAAGTGGCGCGCCGGGGTCGAGGGCGACGAAAAGTCGATGATCAACGACGTCCTCGATAGCGCTCTGTCGAAGTTCTTGAAGGGCAAACAGGAGGAGGCCGGCGGCCTCATCACCGAGGTGTTCGTAATGGATGCCAAGGGCCTCAATGTCGGTCAGAGCGATGTCACCTCCGACTATTGGCAGGGCGACGAGGCGAAGTTCCAGAAGAGCTTTGGTGCCGGCCCCGACGCGATCTTCGTCGATGAGGCCGAGAAGGACGAATCGACCCAGATGCTACAGTCGCAGGCAAGCATGACGATCAAGGATCCGAAGAGCGGCGAAGCGATCGGCGTCATCACGGTGGGCATCGATCTCGACGCAATGTGAGCGCCGACCAGATGGCCAACCCGTTTACCAGGCCCCTCTCGGGGCCTGTTTCCATCTAATCGGGCGGGCGGCCAGCAAGCACATGCCGCCCTCCTCCATCACAGCCTGTGAATCTTGACCGCCGGGCAGGCGCTGAGCGCGATGCCGCAAAGATGCTCGTGATGCGTCAGGTAGATCACCTGTCCGACGCGTGCCATCCCGGCCATCAGTTCGAAGGCGCGTCCGGCGCGGTTGTCGTCGAACGTCTCCATGATGTCGTCGGCGATGAAGGGCAAGGTCTCACGGGCCGCCGCGATTTCGTGATAGCCGGCGACCCTGAGCGCAAGATAGAGCTGGAAGCGCGTGCCCTTCGAGAGGTCGGCGGCAAGCTTCGATCCGCCGGTGGCTGTATTAGCAATGAGGAATTCCTGTCCCTTGTCCGCCTGCGTCGAAAGGCCGGAATATTCCCCGCCGCTGATATGCGCGAAAGTCCGCGAGGCGCGCTGCATCATGGCGCTGCGATGGCGCTCGCGGAACAGCCTGAGCGCGTGCTCCGCCGCGGCCACGCCTGCTCGAAGCCGGAGATAGCCGACTGCCCTGCTCTCTATTTCCAGAAGCAGTGTGTGCTGGCGTTGTTCGAGTTCAGCGGCCCTGTCCCCTCCCTCGACGTCCGCAAGCGTCCGCTCCTTATTCCGCACCTCCGCGTGCAACTCGCTGACATCGCGGTCGGCGGTGTCGATCTCCTCGTCCAGCCGCGCAAGTTTGAGGCCAAGTTCCGCGGGATCGAGCGCCGCTAGCATCACTTCCGCGTCTGCGACCTTTGCCACGGCGAGACGCGTTACCAGATCGTCTTCGAGCTCGGCGCATCTTAGCCGCAACCGCTGCTGATCGCGTACAACCTCCAGGCAGGTAGCGGCGTCTTCAAGCGTCGCACAGTCGAAAAAATCGAGAATCGTCTGACGGTGTGCAAGGTCGAGCCGCTCCTCATTGCGCAGTGAGCGAAGGCTTTCCTCGAGGCGCTCGACGTTGCCGCAGGCTGCCAGGCGCCGCTGTTCCTCACGCTCCGCGGCAGCGATGCGATCGCGCAGCATAGTAAACTGCGCGTGCGGATCCTTCCCCGCCGTCTGGCCGAAGCCGGCGGCGAGGTCCGCGACCGCCTCCTCAAACGCCGCCTGATCCTTGCGCATGCTGGCGATTCGATGATCGAGCTCGCCCTTCTTCTGCATCAGCTTGTCGAAATCCTGAATGAGGGAGAGCACCGGACCGATTTCATGCGGCAGCGGACGCTCTCCCCGAAACGCAAGCCACGTCCCCGAAAGCGCTTCGTCCCACTCCTGCTGCCAGCCGGCAATCGCCGCTTCGGCGGCCTCGAGCGTGACCTCGCGGCTCTCCAGGGCTTCGGAAGCGCGGCGAAGCTGGGCAATTGCGGCACGACGGGCGGCCAAAGCCATTTGTGCCCGCTCGGCGACCTGTTCTGCAACGACGAGCATCTCCTCGAATCGATCGGGCAACGTATCCGGCACGCCGAAGCGCTCCAACACACCGCGCAGCCCATCAATCGCGATCTTCTCTTCCGCGGCGGCACTCTCCCGCGCCTGTCGCGCCGCGCGCAAATCTCCGCGCAGTCGAAGCGACGTCGCTCGCGCCGCAAGCCAGGCCTCCAGCTGTGGCAGCAGAGTGACGCTCGGTAAACCGCATGCGCCTGCGGCGGCGGCCACAGCCGCACTCAACTGCTCCCGCTCCGCGGCGAGCGTCGCTCTCTGCGCTTCCAGGGCCTGCAGACGTGCACGCCGTTCGGCGATCGCAAGCGTCAGTCCACGCGTTTCGGCCACCCGCTCCGCCTGCGCCAAACGGAGCGCTGCGGCCGTATCGTCATCCTTCAACGCCGCCTCGAACGCCAGTGCCGTTGTAGCATCGAGGCTGGCGCGATGCCGTTGCCAGGCGAGATCGCGCTGCCGCCGCAGTTCCTTCGCCGCGGCATCGTCGATCACAGTGTCGTCGGCTGCAAGCACGGCCAGGCGCGCCTCGTCTCCGGCCTGTCGCTCGCCTTCGTCGGCGATCCGGTCGTCAAGCCTAAAGCCCCGTTCCGCAAGGGCAGTATCCTGCGCCCGCCACCTCTCGATCACGCCTGGAGCGGGAACGGGCAATGCCGACAGCTCGTCCACATCGCCAACAAAAGGCCTTAAAGCGTCAAGTGCATCTGCAAGTGCCGCCTCAAGGCGCTCGCTCTCTCTTGCCGCCGTCTGGCGGCGCAGATGGCAGTCGTTCTGACGCAGGAGATGCAAGCGCTCGATGAGTGGACCTGGATCCGCAGCGCCGTCTTTCAGACCGGCCAATTCACGTTCCGCCTTGAGCCGCTCGCCTCTTGCACTCTCCACCTCATCGCGCGCCGATGCCAACCTTTCGGCAAGGCTTGCATGACGGCGGACCAACTCCTGGAGCCGGGCGGCGCGTGCCGTCGGCAAGAGGAGCGAAGCTGGTTTGGGATTGCCCGCCTCCCCGAGACGAACGAGGCAGACATCAATTTCGGCAACGATCCTCGCCCGCTCGTCGAGGCGGGACGGCAAGTCGCGCGCGGCCGTCTGGTAGCGCGCATCGAGCGCCGCCTGGCGGACCGCCTCGAAGCGCGCCGCAAGTGCAAGCGCTTCGCCGTCGCGAGGCACTGCCTCGAGTTCCCCGCGGCAGAGTTCCAGCTCCTCGTTCAGCTGAAATAGCCTGGCGGTGATCTCGGCCTCGCGCTTCCGCAACGTCGGCACCTCGCTCCACCAGTCCGCCGGCGGCACCGGCAGCAGCATCTGGCCCGCGAGCTCGGCACGTGACTCGCGAAGCCGCGCGAGCAGCGGCAGGGCGTCCCACTTGGTGCGCAGGCGGTCGCGTTCTGCGCGCAGTTCCGCCCGTGCGCTCGCCGCCGCGTCGTGGCGCTCACGCGCCTTTGCGAGCGCCTTGCGCAGCACGGCATAGTCGCGCGCGTTCACGTCTATCACCCTTCGCTCAGCCTTCAGCGCATCGAGCTCCGCCTTCAGTTCCGCGAGCCGGTGCTTCCGTGCCTGGGGCCGGAAGAAGGCATCCGCCTCGGCTCGCAGATCCGAAAGCACCGCAGCGCTGTCCGGCAGGCCGGAACTTGCGGAAAACAGGAGAGCGCCCAACTCGCCCTCGCTGTTGAGGATGGCCTCGCCGCCCTCCTCAATGCTCTCGTCGTCGAGCGAGAACATCATCCGGTACGTATCGCGATCGACGGCACCGAGCGCCGCTGAAAAGAGATTTTCCGGCAGCGGCTGTTCGTCGGGACCGATTAGGCTGTTGGCATTGCGCTTGATGCGATAGGCATGATGGGTGCGGCCACCGGCTTCGATGATGCCGCCGATCCGCATTGTCTGGTAGGAATGCAGGAAGCCGTAGGGGCTCTTGCGGTCGATACCGAACAGAAGATCAAGAAAGCCGGAGAACAGGGTGGACTTGCCCGCCTCGTTCGGTCCGTAGACCAGGTGGAAATCCGGCTCCCCGGGATTTGCTCCACCGAACTCGAGGCTCCGCTCGGTGAACTTACCGTAGCGGACAAGGTCCAACTGATTGAGGCGCATCAGTCGATGCCCTCACCTGCACCGCGCCCGTGGAGACGCGAGAGCACATCGGCGCTTCCCGCAAGGGCCGAATCGCGCACCAGCCTCTCGAGCGCCCCCTCGTCCGTCACGAAGTACGGACGCAGTTCAGCCGGCAATTGCTGCAGAAGCTCCTCGGCAACGGATTTCACTTCTGCGCAAAAGCCGAAGGCCGACAACACGTCGTTCTCGACGAGCACTGAAAGCTCGCCCATCGGATCGGCCGCGCCGCCGCTTTTCCCGTTCTTGCCGTCGCGGCAATGGTTTTCGACCTTCTCCACCCAGCAGTCACCGAGCGCAGCGGCGACATTCGCAATCTCGGCCACGAGGAGATCGGCATCCCGCCTGAGACGCCAAGCGAGCGGCGTCGTTCCGGTCAGGCTCACCCGCACTATCAGATTGTCTGCCGACAATCCTTCGCGAATACGCGCTAATCGGTTGCCCACCGCCTCCAGCACGCCGCGCCAGTCTGCGACGCCGGTCATGTCGACCTCCAGCCGCTCGAACACGGCGGCGCCGATCGCACGCTCCGCCAGCGTCAGGTGGCCGTCATCATCGATCGTGACGAGGGTCACACCCTTCACGCCCGCCTCGTTGATGTCGCGGCCCTGCGGCATTCCCGGCATGACGATGCAAGGCTTTGGGCTGTGCACCTGCCGCTGGTGGATGTGGCCAAGCGCCCAGTAATCGAATCCGTGCCGCTCCAGATCGGCCACGGAGCAAGGCGCATAAGGATCATGGATCGAGGAGCCGGAAAGGCTCGTGTGCAGCATGCCGATGTTGATAGCGTCAGTGACCGGCGGATGGAAATGCGGCAACAGGTTTTCCGGCGCATGCGGTTCGGCAAAGCTGATACCATGGACCTGGACAGCCCTGCCATTCTCGAGCGTCTTGGCGAGCACCGGCTTGCCGCGCCCGGAAAACACATGCACCGACTGCGGCAGCGTAAGCTCCCGCGTCACCTGCGACTGGGCATCGTGATTTCCGCGGATGATGAAGGTGCGGATGCCCGCTTCGTCCAGACGGCGAAGCTCGCCGGCCAGGAAGAGCGCCGTGTTCATCGAAGTCTGACTGCCATCATAGAGATCGCCGGCGATCAACAGCGCATCCACACCTTCGGTGACGCAGAGATCGACGATGCGCACCAAGGCGTTGCGGGTTGCGTTTCGTACGAGCTCGGCAAGCTCTGCATTTCGGAGGGCCAGGCTGCGCAGGGGCGAATCGAGATGGAGGTCGGCGGTGTGGACAAATCGGAAGGGCATGGCCGGACCATGACCCGTAGCCGCCGCGCTCGTCAATGGCGCCGGCGAGGTTACCCCCTGGTTAGCGCGGCATCGCCATGCGGCCGCTCAGGGCACAGGCGCTACAGGGCCCCGCCGGCGTGCTTGATTAGCGTTTTTGTAACGCCTTGCGCACTAGTTTGGCCTGAAGCGCCTCGACGCGTCCCTACGGGAATGATTCCTGCCCGGCCGCCGCTCGGTCATGACGATCAAGAGCCGGACCATCCATTGTTCGCGGACCAATCCGGAGTAGACATGTCCCGCCTGAAGATATCGCACACGCTGATCGCCCTTTTTGTCCTGGTGACGCTGATCGTCGCCGCGCTCGCCGCCGCCTCCATCAACGGCGTCCGAATGATGAATGAGCGAAACAGCGAAATAGCGAAAAGCTGGCTGCCGCGCGTTTCGCTGGTGCGCGCGCTCGACACGGAACTCTCGAACACACGGACTGCCTTTGCGCGGCACCTGATCTCGCTCACGCCTTTTGAAAAGAAGGGAGCGGAAAAAGCGATCGGAGAGACGGTCAGCGGTTTCGACAAGCTCGCCGGTGATTATGCCGCTCTCGCGACCTCCGATGCCGACAAGGCCGCGCTCGACAAGGTGCATGCTGCCTACAAGGACTATCTTGCAGTCGCTGACGGGATGCTGAAATACTCGAACGACCTCCAGAACATGAAGGCCCAGCACATCTACAAGGTCGATATGCGGGTCGAAGGCGAAAAGGTCGACGCGGCCATTGGTGAATTGCTCAACCTCAATCTCGCCGGTGCCGATGCTGCCGTTGCCGAGAGCGACGCGACCCACAAGCAGATCGTGACGATCGACTCTATCGTGATCGGGTTTGCGGCGCTGATCGTTCTCGGGGCGATCGCCTATGCCGTTCGCGGCATCGCCCGTCCGATCCAGGTCATTACTCGTTCCATGGCGAAGCTCGCGGAAGGCGACACGACAAGCAACATCCCCTACGGCAACCGCAAGGACGAAGTCGGCGAAATGGCGCGAGCCGTCGAGGTCTTCCGCCAGGCGGCGATCACCAATCAGCAGCTTGAGGAGGAAGCAAGCCTGCAGCGCGCCGAGGCGGAAGCCGAACGCCAGAGGGTGACGCGCGAGGCCGAGGCAGCGGCACAGCTGCGCCTCCAGGAGGCGACGGCCGGCCTTGCAGCCGGTTTGCGGCGACTCGCGGCCGGCGATCTGGCCTTTCAGCTAAGCGAGCCCTTCGCGCCCGACTTCGAGCAACTCAGGCACGACCTGAACCAGGCCGTTGCACAGCTTGCCGACACCCTCGCAGCCGTTTCCGTAAGCTCGACGAGCATCGATGGCGGCGCACGGGAAGTCAGCCATAGTGCCGACGATCTTTCGCGCCGCACGGAACAGCAGGCAGCCTCACTCGAGGAAACGGCGGCGGCACTCGACCAGATCACCGTCAACGTCACCAACTCGTCCAAGCGCACGAATGAGGCACGCGGCATCGCCGGCAAGGCGAACGAGAGCGCGCGGAGGTCAGGCGCCATCGTCTCCGGCGCAATCGGCGCGATGGGCCGTATCGAGCATTCCTCCAACCAGATCTCTAACATCATCGGCGTCATAGACGAGATCGCTTTCCAGACGAACCTTCTAGCGCTCAATGCAGGCGTCGAGGCGGCGCGTGCGGGAGAGGCTGGCAAGGGCTTTGCCGTCGTCGCGCAGGAAGTACGCGAGCTCGCCCAACGCTCTGCCAACGCGGCCAAGGAGATCAAGGAGTTGATCCGCAATTCGGCAAGCGAGGTCGAAAGCGGCGTCAAGCTCGTGCGCGAAACCGGCGAAGCCCTTCGCACCATCGAAAGCCTGATCGTTGCGATCAACGAGCATATGGACGCGATCGCCGTCTCGGCACACGAGCAGTCCGCCGGACTTTCCGAAGTGAACATGGCGGTCAACCAGATGGATCAGGTCACCCAGCAAAACGCCGCCATGGTGGAGGAGGCCAATGCCGCAAGCGCGACGCTTGCGCAGGAAGCCACCCGCCTGCGAGAGCTGATCGGCCGCTTCACCCTGACCGAAACGTCGGATCGGACCTATGGCGATCATCCCCATGGCATGACGGCTGGGTCACGTCACGCCGCATGAAGGCGGCAATTCACCGCTATTTAAGATCAACGGCTCCGTTCGGGGCCGTTTTCTTTTTGGCTCCCGCGAGTGCGCTCCTTGAGAATTAGGTGGTTTTTGTCGACAAACACGACGATTGTAACTATCAATAGTGTTACTGCCATTTGACATGCGCCCTCAACATACCGCCACCATGGTCATGAAGAAGACATTGGAAGTTTCGGAAAAGCTGTTCGAACTCTACCATCGCGTTCATCGTCTGGTTAATGAGTCCATGACCGAGGAAGGCGTTTCGCTTGCCCGCAGCAAGTTCCTGTTCTTCCTGAGTAAACTCGGCCCCTGCCGATCCACTGATATCGCCTGCGCCTTGAATTTCGCGCCGCGAACGGTCACCGAGGCGATCGACGGCCTGGAGCGCGATCGGCTCGTCATGCGCAAACCCGACCCGGAAGATCGCCGCGCGAAGATCGTTTCGATTACCGACACCGGCCGCGCCGTGCTCGAGGCGGCAGAGCATCCGCGCAAGCAGCTTCTGGAGGAAATCTTCTCGGCGCTGGACGACAACCAGCTCGACCAGCTCTACGAAATCGTCGGCAAGCTCGTGGAAAAGACAGACGAAATCCGCAAACGCAAGCAGGCGGCGGAAGAGGAGATCGCCGCCGCGCGGTGAAAGCTGGCTGTCTCGCAAAAGGAAAAGAGGCCGGGACGTCATGCCCCGGCCTCTTCGTTTCTCCTGGCCGGACGCTTACATCGCATCCATGGCGCCGATGGAGAAGAACAGGGTTTCGCCGGAGGAGTCGTCGACGCCGTCATTGTCGGTGACGATGTAGCCGCTACCGGCCGCATCGACCGTGAAGCCTTCCACCTTATCGACCACATAGCCGTTCAGTGCCTTCAGCTCCGGAATGAGATCGCGAACCTCTTCCTTCTTCAAGACCGGCAGTTCGCCGCCGAGCGCGGCAGGATTCAGGTCGGCAAGGGCGACGCGATAGAGCTTCTTGATCTTTGCCGCCGCGCCGATCAGGTTGTCGCGTTCGACGACATAGGCATAGTCGCCGTGGACGGAGATCTCCGAGAGACCGATCCAGCCTTCCTCAGATTTGTCAAGCGGGTAGCGGACAGCACCCCACTCCTGGGTTGCCGGCCTATAGGAGACGAGCTTGACGAAACCCTTCTCGTCGTCCTTCCATTCCCGCTGTACAGCCATCCAGAGCGTGAGGTCGCCACCCTCGCCGACGGTTGTGACACCTTCGAAACCGAAGCGGGTTTCGGTGGCGCTGAGTTCCGCCGGGAGTGCGATCTCCTGCTTCATCTCGCCCTTCTCGTTCACGTGGAGAAGCGCATGGCTGTAGAGCTTGTCCGAATTGCCTTCGGAGGCAAGCCAGAAGCCACCCTCGCCATCATTGGCGATACCTTCGATGTCGAGCTTCTGGGCGGGCGCGCCGTCGCGGGTGATCGGCAGCGCTTCCGTGATCAGCGCCGGCTTCTGCGTCGCGTCGATCGTGAAAATCATCGGCTGCGACGAGAAGAAGGAATCGTTGACCGCGCGTAGGAAGCCCGGCTTGTCCGCGATCGCGGCGAGGCCAGATAGGGCACCGAAGCCGATCGGCAGCCCATCCTTTTCAGCCGAGCGGATCTGCGGATAGGCTGCCTCCCCTTCCCCGCGCTCGTAGATCATGACGTGCGCGCGCGCACCACCGTCCTCGATGAGATCGACCTCGTTCGCGGTCGCCAGCAGATTGCGGTCGGCAATGGCGACGGCACCCTCGGGCGAAATGCCGGAGGGCAGAAGCTGAAGCAGTTCCGGGTCGGCGCCGGTGTCCCTGTAGACACCGACAACCGAAGAGCGCTCCGAAAGAACGAAGAAGAGATTGTCGTCGCCGAAGCGCGCCGCCTCGAGTCCTTCCGGCTCGACGCCCTTGGCCGACGACCTCTTCTCCGTATAGTGGCCGATCGCTGCGACCGCATGCTCGAAGCTCGGCCCCGATTCGAAGAGAACCCGGCCGGTCTTGTCGAAGATCGTGAAGCCGCGGGCGCCGCCCTCATAATCGCCCTCGTTCGCGACCACGAGCCGCTCGTCATCGAGCCACTTCACCGCGTCCGGCTCCCGCTTGCGGCCAACCTGCTCGCTGGTGAAGGAAATTGCGCCGTTACG
>JAPSJG010000503.1 GCA_031178305.1 Sinorhizobium sp. | reverse complement strand
CCGAAACTGAGGCCCTCCGCGTCCTTCTCGATGATGAAGGCGGAAATGCCTTTCGGCCCCTCCTCGCCGGTGCGGGCCATGACGATATAGAGGCCGGATTCACCGGCGCCGGAAATGAACTGCTTCTGCCCGGTGAGGAGATAGGCGTCGCCGTCGCGCTCAGCCCTGGTCTTCAGCGCCGCCGCGTCCGAGCCGGAGCCGGGCTCCGTTAGGCAATAGCTCGCCAGCGTCTCCATGGTGAGAAGCCTCGGCAGGAAGCGCTGGCGCTGCTCGTCCGTGCCGTAGCGATCGACCATGCCGGCGCACATGTTGTGGATCGAGACGAAAGAGGCGATCGACGGGCAACCCGTCGCCAGCGCCTCGATGATGATTGCCGCATCGAGGCGCGTCAGCCCCGTGCCGCCGATATCGTCGCGCACATAGATGCCGGCCATGCCGAGTGCGGCGGCGGCGCGCAATGTCTCCACCGGAAAATGCTTCTGCTGATCCCAGTCGATCGCGTGCGGCACGAGCTCGTCACGCGCGAATTCGAGCGCCATCGTGCGAATGGCCTCCTGCTCCTCCGACAGGCGAAAATCCATATGCATGTCCTCCCTGACCCGCATATTGATGCTGTGCCGCGTAGTTACACCAAATTTCGTACAGGCACAGATGCAAATCCTGACAGCATCTGTTCAAAAACGAACAGGCATCGCGTGAGCGAGGCTCAATTCTCGCTCAAACGATACGGCAGAGCGCCGCGCATGTCATGGTCGACAATCAGCTTACGCTTAAGCGGCGGCACGGCGCGGCTGGCGCACTTGGTGCGCTCGCAGATGCGGCAGGAGATGCCGATCGGGTCGAACGCGGCGCGGTTGCCGAGGTCCATGTCGTCGGCATAGACGAAGGCATCCGCATAGGAGATTTCGCAACCCAGCGCCAGGGAATAGCGCGGATGCGCCGCGCGGTAACCGCCCCCGCCCTTGGTGATCTGGGTCGCCAGACAGAGATAGCGTACGCCGTCCGGCGTCTCGGCGAGCTGGCGGATGATCCGGCCCGGCGCCTCGAAGGCTTGGTGCACGTTCCAGAGCGGGCAGGCCGCGCCGAACCGGGCAAATTGGAGCTTGGCGGCGCTGTGGCGCTTGGTGATGTTGCCCGCCCTGTCAATGCGCGCGAAGAAGATCGGGACGCCCTTCAACCCCGGCCGCTGCAAGGTCGAGAGCCGATGGCAGACCTGCTCCAGCGAGGCGCCGAAGCGGGCAGCGAGCAGTTCAATGTCGTGCCGGAGCTCGCGCGCCGCCTTCAGGAAGGCCCGGTAGGGCAGGATCAACGCACCTGCAAAATAGTTCTGCAGGCCGATGCGGCAGATCTCGTAGGCTTCCTCGGTGCGGAAGCCGGCGCTTCCCGCCACCCGGTCGATCTCCTCGCGAGCGTGAAGCTGGGCGATCTGCAGCGCAAGCTGGAAATCGCGGGTCGGGGCCGACGCGTAAGGGTTCAGCGTCAGGATTCGGGCGCGCGGATCGTAGCGGCGGATAGCATCGTCGCCGACGGTACCGCGCACGACGCGCACGCCGTACCGCTGTTCCAGAAAATTGGCGAGTGCGGTTTGATTGTCGCCCTCTCCGAGGCCGAGTTCGCCGGCGAGCTGCTCGGCGAGAATGTCGATCTCGTGAATATAGTTGTCCACGAAATGGAAGAAGTCGCGCACCTCCTCATAAGGGGTCGTCTCGACTATCGAGGCACCGCGGCCGATCGTGTCGTCGATACTGGCGAGCTGTTCGCTGTTTCGCCTGTATGCCTGGTGGCACTTGATCAGTGCATGCGCCAGCCCTGGCGCGTTCTGGGCGACGAGCTTCAATTCCTGCAGGCTCGGAGAATAGGTCTCGAACAAGGGATCGTTCAAAGCCTCCGAGAGCGCCGACAACAGCCTGTCGCCCTCGCCGGAGGAAAGCTCGGCGATGTCGATCTGGAACTTCTCGGCGAGCGAAAGCAGCACGGCGGCCGAGACCGGCCGCTGGTTATTTTCTATCTGGTTCAGGTAACTCGTGGAGATGCCGATGCGCTCGGCGAACTGCCCCTGCGTGACCCGGTTTGCTTCTCGAAGTTCCCGGACCTTGCGGCCGATATAGAGCTTGCCGATCGCCATGTTCGCAACTTTGCAGTTTACGTTTTACAATGTTGTATGTTCCACATTTGCACATGATCGGCCGTTTTGCCAGCGGACCTTCAGAGCTATTGCGATCCTTGCGAAGCCTCTGCACAATCAGCAAAAAATGGAGGAGAGCGATGCGCGCGATACTTGAACAGGTGGAGGCCCGCCGGGCTCAGGCCCGGGCCGGCGGCGGCGAGCGCCGCGCCGCCGCGCAGCACGGCAAGGGCAAGCTGACGGCGCGCGAGCGCATCGAGGTGTTGCTCGACGAGGGCTCCTTCGAAGAATACGACATGTATGTCACGCATCGCTGCGTCGATTTCGGCATGGCGAACCAGAAGGTCGCCGGCGACGGCGTCGTCACCGGCTGGGGCACGATCAACGGACGGCAGGTCTACGTCTTCAGCCAGGATTTCACCGTGCTCGGCGGCTCGCTTTCCGAGACGCACGCGCAGAAGATCTGCAAGATCATGGATATGGCGGCGCGCAACGGCGCGCCGGTGATCGGCCTCAATGATTCCGGCGGCGCCCGCATTCAGGAGGGTGTCGCCTCGCTTGCCGGCTATGCCGAAGTCTTCCGCCGCAATGCCGAGGTTTCCGGCGTCATCCCGCAGATCTCGGTGATCATGGGGCCGTGTGCCGGCGGCGCCGTATATTCGCCGGCGATGACCGACTTCATCTTCATGGTGCGCGATTCGTCCTACATGTTCGTGACCGGCCCGGATGTGGT
>JAPSJG010000057.1 GCA_031178305.1 Sinorhizobium sp. | reverse complement strand
TAACAAGGGCCATGCTGCTTCGCTCCATGTCTGCCGAAAACTATCGCTCGCTGCGCTCCATGCGCATGGATACGGCCGGCGTTAACCTGTTCATCGGCGAGAATGGTGTCGGCAAATCCAATCTCTATCGTGCGCTGCAACTGGTGCAGTCGGCGATGCGGGGCAGCTTTGCGCGCGACATTGCTGCGGAAGGAGGGATGTCGTCCGCCCTCTGGAGCGGTTCGCGCCGCGCCGGCAAGGCCATGCGCATCCGCCTGGAGGCGAAGCTGATCGACGAGGAGCGCGCAATCACGTTCCGATACCGGATCGAAGCGGGTCTCAAGCCGCCGGCAGCCGCCGGCTTTACCTTTGAGCCGCAGGTGAAGGAGGAGGAACTAAGCGTCGAGACCGGCCGCCGCCCCGTCACCATGATGAAACGGGCAGGGCCGAGCATAGCCGTTCGCGGCGAGCACGGGCGCTTGGAAGATTATCCGGGCGAGGCGATGCAGTCGGAAACGGCGATATCGCTTCTCGGCGAAGCGGGTCATTATCCCGAAATCGGCACGGTTCGCCGGGCCATCGGCCAGTGGCGCTTCTTTCATGGCTTCCGCACCGATTGCGATTCGCCCCTGCGGGCGCCATGCCTCGCGGTGACTGCGCCGATGCTCGACGAAGACGGCGGCAACATGGCTGCGGTCTTTGCCACGCTTTACCACACCCGCGAAGACACGCTCGATCTCGACCGGGCCGTGGCAAGCGCCTTTGGCGGTGCGCGGCTCGAGGTGCCGCCGCCCGGCCAGTTCGCCGAGTTCGCGCTGGTTCTTCCCGAATTTCCGCAGCGCCCCTTCTCGCCGCGTGAGCTTTCCGACGGGCAGATGCGCTTCCTGGCGCTTGCCGCTGCGCTGCTTTCCTACCGCCGCCCGCCTTTCATCGCGCTGAACGAACCGGAGACCAGCCTGCATCCGGACATGCTGCCGGCGCTGGCGGATATGATCGCGAGCGCTTCCAGAGACAGCCAGATCTGGATCGTCACCCACTCCGAGCGCCTGGCGGCGGCGGTTCAGGAGCGCTGCGGCGTGCGGCCGCGGCGGGTCGTCCGCAAGGACGGAGCCACATGGATCGATGGCATGCGACTCACGGGTTCGATGGACGACGAGGGCGAATGAAAAAGGCCCCGCATCGCTGCGGAGCCCTCAAATGCTGCGGCGTGATCTCCGTCGATCAGCCGATCTTCTGGCCGGTCTTCGCCCAGTCGGCGAGGAACATTTCGAGGCCCTTGTCGGTCAGCGGGTGCTTGACGAGGGCCTTCAGCGTTGCCGGCGGTGCGGTGACGACGTCGGCGCCGATGAGGGCGGCTTCCTTGACGTGGTTGACCGTACGTATCGAGGCGGCGAGGATTTCCGTCTCGAAACCGTAATTGTCGAAGATGTGGCGGATCTCGCGGATCAGATCCATGCCGTCGAAGGCGATGTCGTCGAGGCGACCGATGAAGGGCGAGACGAAGGTCGCGCCCGCCTTGGCGGCGAGCAGCGCCTGGTTGGCCGAGAAGCAGAGCGTCACATTGGTCTGGTGGCCGTCCGAGGTCAGCGCCTTGCAGGCTTTCAAGCCGTCAAGCGTGAGCGGCAGCTTGATGCAGATATTGTCGGCGATGTTCGCGAGCGCGGCCGCTTCCCTCATCATCTCGCCGTATTCGGTCGCGGTGACTTCCGCCGAAACCGGGCCGTCGACGATCGAGCAGATTTCCTTGGTGACCTCGACGATGTCGCGACCCGACTTCAGGATCAGCGAAGGATTGGTGGTGACGCCGTCGAGCAGGCCGAGATCGTTCAGTTCCCGGATTTCCTTCACATCGGCGGTATCAACGAAAAATTTCATGGAAGCCTTCCTTTGGCACTCGGCCGTTCAGGCGCATCTCCCCTGTTGGGATGGCGGAAATCGCGCGCGTTGAAACTCGGGCGGAACCGTGACAAACCCTGCTATCCACAAGGCAGCGGTTCGCTGCGCAGTTTTCTTTAGCCGAAAGCGGTGGCAAGGTCACGGCAAAATGACACTCGATTCAACCGATTTATTCGGGCCCGTATTCGACCGCCGCGTGGTGCCCGTCCTCTTGCCGATGCCGGCGCCGAGGGGGTATTCCTATGTCGTGCCGGATCGGATGGCGGTCGAGCCGGGCTCGATCGTGCAGGTGCCGCTCGGCCCTCGGCTCGTCGTCGGCGTCGTCTGGGATGGGCCGGACGATGGCACGGTCGATCCCAAGAAGCTGAAAGCGATCGAGAAGGTTTTCGATTCTCCGCCGCTCAGCCGTGACATGCGCGCCTTCCTGGACTGGGTGGCCAGCTATACGGTAACGCCGCCGGGGCTTGTCGCGCGCATGGCGCTCAGGGCGCCGACCGCCTTCGATCCGGAGCCGATGGTCGAAGCGCTGCGCCTTACCGAAAGGCGGCCGGAACGGATGACGGCGGCGCGCGAGCGGGTGATCGCTACCGCCAGCGACGGATATTCCTGGACCCGGTCCGGTCTTGCCCATGCGGCCGGTGTCTCGCCGAGCGTCATAGACGGTCTTCAGGCGCGGGGCGTGTTCGAGACCGTCTTCATGCCGCCGCCGCCGGTGGTCGCCGAACCCGATCCCGATTTTGCCGTACCGCGCCTCGAGGGGCCGCAGAGGGAGGCCGCCGCGGACCTGCTCGCGGCGGTCGAGGAGCGCAAATTCTCCGTCTCGCTGATCGACGGCGTTACCGGTTCCGGCAAGACCGAAGTCTATTTCGAGGCAATCGCCGCGACGCTTCGGGCCGGCAAGCAGGTGCTGATCCTGCTTCCTGAAATCGCGCTCACCGCAAGCTTCATGGAACGCTTCCAGGATCGTTTCGGAGCGAAACCGGCGGAGTGGCATTCCGACCTCGCGCCGCGCACCAGGGAAAAGGTTTGGCGACAAGTGACGACCGGCCAGGTGCGCGTCGTCGCCGGCGCGCGTTCGGCCCTGTTCCTGCCTTTCGAGGACCTGGGCCTGATCATCGTCGACGAGGAGCATGATCCGGCCTACAAACAGGAAGATCGCGTCTTCTACAATGCGCGCGACATGGCGGTCGTGCGCGGCCGCATCAGCGGTTTTCCGGTCGTGCTGGTCTCCGCCACGCCTTCGGTCGAAAGCCGCGTCAATGGCGAGATCGGACGCTACCGGCCGATCCACCTGCCGACGCGTTTCGGCGATGCGGCGCTGCCACATCTCGGCGTCATCGACATGCGCCGCCACCCGCCGGCGCATGGCGCCTTTCTCTCGCCGGTGCTTCTTGCCCAGATCGGCAAGACGATCGGCCGCGACGAGCAGGCGCTTCTGTTTTTGAACCGCCGCGGATACGCGCCGCTGACGCTCTGCCGTGTCTGCGGCCATCGCTTCCAGTGCCCGGATTGCTCGAGTTGGCTGGTCGAGCACCGGTTTCGCGGCCAGATCCAGTGCCATCATTGCGGTTATTCGGAGCGGACGCCGGAAGCCTGCCCGGAATGCGGCACGCTCGACCATCTGGTCGCCTGCGGGCCGGGCGTCGAGCGCATCGCCGAGGAGGTCGAGCGGCATTTTCCCGAGGCCCGCACCATCGTGCTTTCCTCCGACCTGATGGGAGTCAAGCGGCTGAGACTGGAGCTCGAAGCGATCGCCAAGGGCGAGGCGGATATCGTTATCGGTACGCAGCTCGTCGCCAAGGGTCACAATTTCCCGATGATGACGCTCGTCGGCATCGTCGATGCCGATCTCGGCCTTGCCAACGGGGATCCGCGGGCCGCGGAGCGGACGTTCCAGCTCCTGTCGCAGGTGACCGGGCGCGCCGGCCGAACGGGCCTGAAGAGTCTCGGGCTGCTGCAGACGTACCAGCCGCAGCACCCGGTGATGCAGGCGATCGTGTCGGGGGACGCCGAGGCTTTCTACGAGCGCGAGATTAACGAGCGGGAACGCGCGGCCCTGCCACCCTTCGGGCGGCTTGCCTCGATCATCGTATCCGCGGACACGCGCCAGGATGCGGAAGGGCATGCGCGCGGTTTGCGCAATGCTGCGCCACGCATCGACGGCATTTCGATCCTCGGCCCGGCCGAGGCGCCGCTGGCCTTGATCCGCGGCCGCCATCGTTTCCGCCTGCTCGTCCACGGGCGGCGCAACAGCGACATGCAATCCTTTCTGAAGGCGATGATCGCGGCGGGTCCGAAGGAACGCGGCTCGGTGAGCGTTCAGCTCGACGTCGATCCGCAGAGTTTCCTGTGATCGGAGACGCGCGCTTGAGTCAGCCGATTCCCATCGCCGTCGACATAGGCTAGACCAAGGATGCGCCGCGGCGAATCAGCCGGCGCGGTGCGCGCGAGAACATTTGCCCGCGGGGAATAGAGATGGAGTTCTACATTCCAACGGAAACCGGCGAGTTCCTGGCCTTTTCGGCGGCCGTCGCGGCGGCACTGCTCGGCTTGGTCATGCTCTTTGCGCCGCGCCTTACCTTCCGTGCCGCAGGCATTGGTCTTGCGGAGGGGCGCCGTGGTGGCTTGGCGGAGGCCCGTTCCACCATGGGCGGCATGCATGTCGGGCTCGGACTCGGCGCCATCCTGCTCGCCCAGCCGATGGTCTATCTCGCCGTCGGCGCCGCTTTTGCGCTGGCTGCCTTCGGCCGCGCTTTGTCGATGATGAGCGATAATGGCGCCACCCTCTTCAACGGGCTTGCGCTCCTTGTCCAGGCGGCGCTTGCTATCCTGCCGCTCGCCTATGTCTTCGGGCTGATCTGACCGGGAACCGCGGGCGCAGCGGCCTGCGACACAATGTACGGCAAAATTCGGCCAAACTCGGTCGAGTTATGCCGCATTCCTGGCGTTGGCGTGTTGCGAGTCCAAACATCCTATGCTAGACGAACCGCGAATTGCGGGGGAAGTGGGTCTAAGGGCCTCGATTTCCTGCGAATTATTGCAGCAAGTTCAAGATGTTAAATCAACGGTTCGCCGCTGCTGACGCTCTTGGATGATTTTGAGAGAAGCTTGTGCCCGTGGCAGACACATCCCAGCTTATTTCCGGTGTTGCAGAAAGATATGCCTCCTCCCTGTTCGAGCTTGCTCTTGAGGCCGGTTCGGTAGAGGCGGTCGGTGCCGATCTTGATCGCGTCCAGGCGCTGATCGACGGCAGCGACGATTTGAAGCGGCTGGTCGCAAGCCCGGTCTTTTCCGCCGACGACCAGTTCAAGGCCATTTCGGCGGTCGCGGATCGGTTCGGTTTCTCCGACCTTGTCGGCAACTTCCTCAAGGTCGTCGCCCGCAATCGCCGCCTCTTCGCGCTGCCTGGCGTCATCAAGGCCTTCCGCCTGATCGCCGCGCGCCACCGTGGCGAGATCACCGCCGACGTGACGTCGGCCCATGCGCTGACCGAAGCGCAGCAAAACGAATTGAAGGCGACGCTGAAAGGCGTCACCGGCAAAGACGTGGCGATCAACGTCACCGTCGACCCGTCTATTCTTGGAGGTCTGATCGTCAAGGTCGGGTCCCGCCAGATTGACACCTCCCTTCGCACCAAACTCTCTACCCTTAAGCTTGCACTGAAAGAGGTCGGCTGATGGATATCCGCGCCGCGGAAATTTCCGCAATTCTCAAAGATCAGATCAAAAATTTCGGCCAGGAAGCAGAAGTTTCCGAAGTCGGCCAGGTGCTTTCCGTCGGTGACGGTATCGCCCGCGTCTACGGCCTCGACAATGTCCAGGCAGGCGAGATGGTCGAATTCCTCGGCGGAATTCGCGGCATGGCGCTGAACCTCGAATCCGACAATGTCGGTGTGGTTATCTTCGGTTCCGACCGTGACATCAAGGAAGGCGACACCGTCAAGCGGACCGGCGCCATCGTGGACGTTCCCGTCGGTCCGGAACTGCTCGGTCGCGTCGTCGACGCGCTTGGCAACCCGATCGACGGCAAGGGCCCGATCAACGCCAAGCAGCGCGCCCGCGTCGACGTCAAGGCGCCCGGCATCATTCCGCGCAAGTCGGTTCATGAGCCGATGTCGACGGGCCTCAAGGCCATCGACGCCCTGATTCCGGTCGGCCGCGGCCAGCGCGAGCTCGTCATCGGCGACCGCCAGACCGGTAAGACCGCGATCATCCTCGACACGTTCCTGAACCAGAAGCCGATCCACGATAACGGCCCGGAACAGGACAAGCTCTATTGCGTCTATGTCGCCATCGGTCAGAAGCGCTCGACCGTTGCGCAGTTCGTGAAGGTTCTTGAAGAGCGCGGCGCTCTTCAGTACTCGATCATCGTCGCGGCCACGGCTTCCGATCCGGCGCCGATGCAGTATCTGGCTCCGTTCGCCGGCTGCGCCATGGGCGAATATTTCCGCGACAACGGCAAGCATGCGCTGATCGGCTATGACGACCTTTCGAAGCAGGCCGTCGCCTATCGCCAGATGTCGCTGCTCTTGCGCCGCCCACCGGGCCGCGAAGCTTACCCGGGCGACGTCTTCTACCTGCACTCGCGCCTCCTGGAGCGCGCTGCAAAGCTCTCCGATGAGAAGGGCGCCGGCTCGCTGACGGCTCTGCCGGTCATCGAAACGCAGGGCAACGACGTGTCCGCCTTCATCCCGACCAACGTGATCTCGATCACCGACGGTCAGATCTTCCTAGAAACCGACCTGTTCTACCAGGGCATCCGTCCGGCCGTTAACGTCGGCCTCTCGGTTTCCCGCGTCGGCTCCTCAGCGCAGATCAAGGCGATGAAGCAGGTCGCAGGCTCGATCAAGGGCGAACTCGCCCAGTACCGCGAAATGGCGGCCTTCGCCCAGTTCGGCTCGGACCTAGATGCCGCGACGCAGCGCCTCCTGAACCGCGGCGCCCGCCTGACCGAACTCCTGAAGCAGCCGCAGTTCTCGCCGCTGAAGACGGAAGAGCAGGTCGCGGTTATCTTCGCCGGGGTCAATGGCTACCTCGACAAGCTGCCGGTCAATGAGGTCAGCAAGTTCGAGCAGGGCCTGCTCTCCTACCTGCGTTCGGAAGGCAAGGCCGTTCTGGATACGATCCGCACGGAAAAGGCGATCTCGGACGATACCAAGGCCAAGCTGAAGGCTTCAATCGACAGCTTCGCCAAGTCTTTCGCCTGAGCGGACCTCAACTAGGACGGACAACGGATGCCTTCACTTAAGGATCTGAAGAACCGGATCGCCTCCGTCAAGGCGACGCAGAAGATCACCAAGGCGATGAAAATGGTCGCCGCGGCGAAGCTTCGGCGCGCTCAGGAGGCGGCCGAGGCCGCTCGGCCATATTCGCAGCGCATGGCTGCCGTTCTCGACAATATCGCCCAGGCGGTTGGCGCGGACGACGCCGCGCCGCGGCTGATGACCGGAACCGGCAGGGACGACACGCACCTCCTGATCGTCTGCACGGCCGAACGCGGTCTCTGCGGCGGCTTCAACTCGCAGATCGCCCGCTTCGCCCGCGACCATGTGCGCAAGCTCCTGGCCCAGGGCAAGACGGTCAAGATCATCTGCGTCGGCAAGAAGGGCTTCGATATCCTGCGGCGGGAGTTCGCGTCGCTGATCATCGACCGCGTCGACCTGCGTGAAGTCAGGAAGATCGGCTTCGAGAACGCAGACCGGATCGGTCACAAGGTGATCGAACTCTTCGAAAGGGGCGAGTTCGACGTCTGCACCTTGTTCTACTCCGAGTTCAAGTCCGTCATTTCGCAGGTACCGACTTCGCAGCAGCTCATCCCAGCATCGGCCGGACCGGTCGCTGCCGAGCGCGACAGTGCGTCGGCGATCTACGAATACGAGCCGGACGCTGCCGCCATCCTCACGGACCTCATTCCGCGCAACATTTCCGTGCAGATATTCCGGGCGCTGCTCGAGAACGTCGCCGGCGAAATGGGTGCCAAGATGAGCGCCATGGACAATGCGACGCGCAATGCCGGCGAGATGATCAACAAGCTGACGCTCAACTACAACCGTCAGCGGCAGGCGCAGATCACCAAGGAACTCATTGAAATTATCTCTGGCGCGGAAGCGCTCTAAGGTTACGAGAAGAGGGTAAGAATTATGGCTAAGGCAGCTACCCCGAAAGAAACCGCAGCGGCGAAGAAGCCTGCTGCTCCGAAGAAGGCAGCTTCCGTCAAGACAGCCGCTGTGGCTACGGGTGCTGTCGGCCGCGTCACGCAGGTCATTGGCGCCGTCGTCGACGTCGCCTTCGAAGAGGGCTACCTTCCGAAGATCCTGAACGCGCTGGAAACGGACAACAAGGGCAACCGCCTCGTTCTCGAGGTCGCGCAGCACCTCGGCGAAAATACCGTCCGCACGATCGCCATGGACTCAACCGAAGGTCTCGTCCGTGGCCAGTCGGTCACCGATGCGGGCGGCCCGATCGCGGTTCCAGTCGGCAAGGAGACGCTTGGCCGAATCATGAACGTCATCGGTGAGCCGGTTGACGAAGCCGGACCGGTGGTCACGGCTTCCCGTCGCGCGATCCACCAGGACGCGCCGGCCTATGTCGACCAGTCGACGGAAGCGCAGATCCTCGTCACCGGCATCAAGGTCGTCGACCTGCTTGCCCCTTACGCAAAGGGCGGCAAGATCGGCCTCTTCGGCGGTGCAGGCGTCGGCAAGACCGTTCTGATCATGGAACTGATCAACAACGTCGCCAAGGCGCATGGCGGTTACTCGGTGTTCGCGGGCGTGGGCGAGCGCACCCGTGAGGGCAACGACCTTTATCACGAAATGATCGAATCGGGCGTGAACAAGCACGGCGGCGGCGAAGGTTCCAAGGCTGCGCTCGTTTACGGTCAGATGAACGAACCGCCGGGCGCACGTGCCCGCGTTGCGCTCACCGGCCTGACGGTCGCCGAGCACTTCCGTGATGAAGGCCAGGACGTTCTCTTCTTCGTCGACAACATCTTCCGCTTCACCCAGGCGGGTTCGGAAGTGTCGGCTCTGCTCGGCCGCATCCCTTCGGCCGTGGGTTATCAGCCGACGCTCGCGACCGACATGGGCGCCATGCAGGAGCGCATCACCACGACCACCAAGGGCTCGATCACCTCGGTTCAGGCGATCTACGTTCCGGCCGACGACTTGACCGACCCGGCTCCGGCAACCTCGTTCGCCCACCTCGACGCGACGACCGTTCTGTCGCGCTCGATCGCCGAAAAGGGTATCTACCCGGCCGTGGACCCGCTCGACTCGACCTCGCGCATGCTCGACCCGATGATCGTCGGCGAAGAGCACTACGAAGTATCGCGCAAGGTGCAGTCGACCCTGCAGCGCTACAAGGCGCTCCAGGACATCATCGCCATCCTCGGCATGGACGAACTCTCGGAAGAAGACAAGCTGGCGGTTGCCCGCGCCCGCAAGATCGAGCGCTTCCTGTCGCAACCTTTCTTCGTCGCCGAAGTCTTCACCGGCTCGCCGGGCAAGCTAGTGGCCCTCGAAGACACGATCAAGGGCTTCAAGGGTCTCGTCAACGGCGAGTACGACCACCTGCCGGAAGCTGCCTTCTACATGGTCGGCTCCATCGACGAAGCCGTCGAGAAGGCCAAGAAACTGGCTGCCGAAGCCGCCTAATCCAGCGTGAACCGCGGCGCGAGCACTCGCGCCGCGGCTTCCATTCTGCCGCCGTGTCAGCGGTTCTAGAACATGCACAGCCGCCGCTTTGCGGTGCGCTTACCGGAAGTGAATGGTCATGGCCGACAGTTTCAATTTCGAACTTGTTTCCCCGGAGCGCCTGCTGCTTTCTGCGCAGGTGACCGAAGTCGTCATCCCGGCTACCGAGGGTGAAATGACCGTAATGGCCAATCACGCACCGACCATGACGACTGTCAAGCCGGGTGTGGTCACGGTCAAGATGGCCGACGGCAAGAGCGAGCGCTTCGCGGTATTTGGCGGATTCGCCGATATCCTGCCGGCGGGCTGCACACTGCTCGCCGAATCGGCCGTCCACGTCGACGAACTCGACAGCACGGTACTCGAGAACCGTATCGCCGCGGTTCGGGCCGAGCTTGAGGGCGCCGGCGACGAGAAGAAGACTCGCCTCGAACAGTTCATCGCCGAATTGACGAAGCTCGGGGAGGTCGTCATCCCGGCCTGAAAGGGACATCCCGATAAGGGAACCGAAGAATAGAACTTCAGACCCCGCCTCGAGCGGGGTTTTTCGTGGGGTCGAAGAAACTGCTTCTGTCGCCGGAGGGAATGCCCCTCACTCCAGCCCTCTCCCCGCCCGCGGTTACCGCCCGCAGGGAGAGGGGACGAGCACGGTCGCGACGCCTTCTTCTTGGCAGAGGGACGGGCGGGTGGCCGCGAGTCACCTTCTCCCCGCTTGCGGGGAGGAAGGTGGCCGGCAGGCCGGATGAGGGTACGCATGGCTCCTGCAGAGACCGCTGAGCACGCAAATGCCCGGACCATGTCCGGGCATTTGCGCCTTCTGTTCCGAGAACGCGCCGGGAAGCGCATCATTCGATCGATCAAGGGACAGCGCTTCAGCTCGCGGCCTGCTCGGTGCCGTTCTTCTGGGCGTAGTAGCGGCCGAAGCGATTGGTCAGGAAAGTGTCGAGGGAAATGTCTTCCTGGTGAACGAAGCCCTTCGTCGGGATCTTGCCCTCGGCCAGCAGATCGAGCACGGCGCAGATGCTGCCGGCCGTGGTTATTTGGATGGCGCTCTGCATCCGCCCGGCGACGCCGCCGCTATAGACCTTGTTGGCATAGGTCTCTTGGACGAGGTGACCGTCGCGCAAGCCCGACACGGTGACGAAGATGACCACGACGTCCTGAGTTGTTGTCGGCAGGGCGTTTTCGAGAATGTCCTTCAGGACCTCGCGGCGGTGACGCAGCCCAAGGTCGTTCAAGAGGGCCTTGAAGATGGCGGCGTGACCCGGATAGCGGATCGTCTTATAGTTCAGCGTCCGCACTTTGCCCTTGAGCGTCTCGCAAAGGGTGCCGAGGCCGCCGGACGTATTGAAGGCCTCATAGGTCACGCCATCGAGCGAGAACTCTTCGCGCGCCTCCATCGCCGGGACTTCGACCAGCGTGCCCTCGACAATCGCCTCGCAGGGCTCGATATACTCGTTGATGACACCGTCGGTGCTCCAGGTGAGATTATAGTTGAGCGCGTTTGACGGATATTGCGGCAGGGCGCCGACGCGCATGCGAACGCTCTCGAGCTTATCGAAGCGCTTGGCGAGATCGTGGGCGGCGATCGAGATGAAGCCGGGCGCAAGTCCGCATTGCGGGATAAAGGCCGTGTTGGCCGTCGTGGCGATCGCCTTGACACGGCGGGTCGACTCGACGTCTTCCGTCAGGTCGAGATAATGAATGCCAGCCTCGGCGGCAGCCTCGGCGATGGTGACCGTCAGATGATATGGCGCTGCGCTCAAGACGGCGAATTTGCCCCTCAGTAGATCGACGAGTGCCTTTCTGTCGGTAATGTCGGTGGCAGCTGTGGAAATGGCATTATGCTTTTCGACCTCCTGCAGTTGCTCGGCGCTGCGGTCGACGACGCAGACGCGATAATCGCCGGAATGGGCCAGCATGCGCGCGATCGTCGATCCGATCTTTCCGGCGCCGATGACTACGATGTCTTTCATTTTCTTCCCCTTGAACATGAGCTCTTCGGATTCATTCTCTCTCTTTCTACCGTTGCCTTGAAGCGCTGAAATGAGTAAATCGACGGCAGGATGTCGGCAATTCGCCGAACAGGTTCGACAATATGCAGGTGACCGACAGGGATCGTGAACTTCTATGCAGGTGACCGACAAGGATCGTGAACTTCTCGCCGTGCTCAGCGAAAACGCCCGTATGCCGACGGCGACCATTGCCCGCCGGCTCGGCCTCTCGCGCACGACCGTGCAGGCGCGTCTGGAACGTCTGGAGCGCGACGGCGTGATCGCGGGCTACGGCGTGCGTCTTTCGGAGAATTACGAAAAGGCTTTGGTGAAGGCGCATGTGCTGATCACCATAGCGCCGCGTGCGCTCAGTCGCGTCACGCCCGAGCTTGCCGCGATACGGGAAATCCGCACCCTTCACTCCGTCAGCGGCAGTTTCGATCTGATCGCCATTGTCGCTGCGAGTTCGATCAGCGAACTGGATCATTTGATCGACCGCATAGGGGAAATCGAAGGCGTCGAGAAGACGCTTTCGTCGATCATCCTCTCGACGCGCATCGACCGCTAGCGCGGGATGAGGAAAAGTGTG
>JAPSJG010000502.1 GCA_031178305.1 Sinorhizobium sp. | reverse complement strand
CACGTTCCAGTGATCTGACCGCTCTCTACGTCGACGGCCATCAGCCGATCGATATCGGTGACGAAAAGCGTATCGCCTTTCATCACCAATCCCTTGGGCGCATCAAAGCCTGTCACCCACTCGGCTGTCTGCAACTTGCCGTCCGGCGAAACCTTCGAAAGATATCCGACGCCGTCTTTGCCCGTGGGCTCGCCAGCAATGTTGGAGACATAGAAGACGTTCCGCTTGGCATCGAAGAGCACGCTCTCCGGGGCCTTGAACCCGTCAAGAGACCAGACCTCCTCCGCTGTCGCAGGGGAGCCCGCCAATCCCAGTAGTAGAATGGAAAATAGCCCTGACTGGTGCCTGATCATGATAACCTCCCTATGTCCCGGCTAGACCTTCTTTAGAGCGCAAGGGCTTGGCCACAAGCTTGTCCCTCTCGCCGACGTCCACAAGCAATGTCGAGGCGTCCTTGCCGTAGGTGAAGTTAAGCGAACGGCCTTCCTCACTGTCGAAGCCGGCGATCTGACCTGGGTCGAGCACCAGACGAAGGCGCGCGGTCGTGGCCGGCAGCACCGCCTCGGGATCACTCTTCTCGATGATCATCAGGACAATAAAGCATGCGCGGGCTTCCTGCACGAAATACCCGCTCATGAATTTCGAGCCGAATTCCTACTGATGCTTTCGATCGGCAGATATTGGATTTGGTCCTTGCTCGTTCCCGGCGATCCGCCCGCAGCGGGTGGAGCCAAAGCCCCGCCACAAATGATCGCAGGCCGACGGTTCGAATTCCCTCAAGGCGGCTGATATTAACAGACCAAAACAGACGTAAAGGGAAAGGCTTGATGCACCAGCGCGCGCAAGTTGGATTAAGCGGCTAGACGGGTGCAGCAGTCGATTCCCGCTGGTATGTGGCGGAGCGGAGACCCGAATCCGAAGATCGTTTCAGGATCGATGTCGGCGAGAGCAGATCTAGAACGGCCGAAGGGCAGCACGACCATGGGCTCCATTGAAACCACCATGCCCGGTTCGAGCACCGTTTCGATGTCCTCGCGCAGTTCCAGGCCCGCTTCGCGGCCGTAGTAGTGGCAGAGCGCTCGGGCGCGAGTTGTCCGATGTTGATCAGACTAGCCCGAGATCCTCATAGCTCGCGTGCAGGGCCCAATCGGCAGGGCAGAAGCGGTCCCTGGCGAAGTTGTGCTGGTGCCAATAGGGGTAGATGTAGGGTGGGCGGCTGGCCTCGTTCAGCTGCTCCAGTTCCGCTTCGGAAAGCTCGAGATCGACTGCGGCGACATTGTCCCTGAACTGCTGCTCGCTCAGTCCGCCGACAACGAGCGTTGCGATACCCGGCCGGGTTAGTGTCCAGGCGAGATTGACCTGGGCGATGCTCACGCCCCGTTCCCTGGCGATCTCCTCGAGGACATCGATGATGTTCCACAGCCGTTCGCGGTCGCGGATCGGCGGTTCCGTCCAGCCGGCCGCCTGTCGCGAATCCGCCGGCGCCTTGTCGCGGCCGAAGGCGCCCGAGAGCAGGCCGGCGGCGAGCGGGCTCCAGACCATCACCCCGAGGCCCTGGTCGACCGCGATGGGCAACAGCTCGTATTCGGCTTCGCGCGCCTCAAGCGTGTAATGGATTTGCTGCGTGACGAAGCGCGGCAGATTTCTCGATTCGGCGACGCCGAGCGCCTTCATGATGTGCCAGCCGGAATAGTTGGAGCAGCCGATGTACCGGATCTTGCCCTGCCGCATCAGCATGTCGAGGGCGGAGAGCATCTCCTCCAACGGGGTCAGCCCGTCCCATTCGTGCATGAAGTAGATGTCGATATGGTCGGTCCTAAGGCGCTTGAGGCTCCGCTCGCATTCGCGGATGAGGTGGTAGCGGGACACACCCTCGTCATTCGGACCGTCGCCGATCCGCATGCGCGCCTTGGAGGAAATCAGCACACGGTCGCGCTTGCCGGCGAGCGCCTCGCCAAGGATCTCCTCCGAGCGGCCGAGCGAATACATGTTGGCGGTATCGAAGAGGTTCACGCCGCCATCGATGCAGACGTCGATAAGCCGCCGGGCATCCTTCACGTCCTGGTTTGCGACTTTCGCGAAGGCGCCGACGCCGCCGAAGGAGAAGGTGCCCATCGTGATGGCCGAGACTTTAAGGCCGGACCGGCCGAGTGTCCTATATTCCATTGTTTACTCCCATCAATGAATGCAGGCCGAGCCATGCCGAGTTCCGGCTCGTCAGGAAGGGTACCGGTGTCTCGTCGCCGCCCTCAGCAAGTGCCGCGGCCATCGGCGCCTGGGCAAGCACGACGAGATCGACGACCCCGCCAGCGACCGGTAGCCCTCCATCACCCACGAGCGGCCGAAACTTGGCCACGAGATCGGGCACCGTGTGTATTAGGGCCAGCGACGGCATCGCAGGTTCCTCCCATGGCAGGCTGAAAAAGCTAGCTTGGCGTTTTAATCCGCAGGCAGTGTGGCTGCGGTCTTGCCCGACCGCCGGCCTGTCGGCTGGTTTTCTCCGCGCGAGTCGCTGGCGCGCAAGACAAGGTCTGCGCCGACCAGGATCTTCACCGATGGATGTGGCTCGGAAGCATTGATCAGGTCGTCCAGAACGGTCACGGCCAGGTAGCCGATCTTGCGCTTGGAAACCTCGATGGTTGTCAACGACGGTTCCATCGTCGCACTCTGCGGCAGATTATCGAAGCCGATGACGGAGACATCGTCGGGAATGCGGATACCGTATTCCTTCAGCGCTCGTATGAAGCCGTAGGCGATGATGTCGTTCGTGCAGAAATAGCATTCGGCGAGCTCAATGCCGGAGTGCAGGAGCGCGCGCGTATCGGCGTAGGCGCCGTCATAAGTCGACTCCACCGAGACGACGT
>JAPSJG010000501.1 GCA_031178305.1 Sinorhizobium sp. | reverse complement strand
CCAATTAACGTGATATGCGCGTCTCATCGGACGCGAGATGTCGTGGGGCCGGATCAGGAGAAGCGCAGGGCGGGCCGCCCGTATGCAGCCCCAGCCATTCGGCTCCAAACAAGTGAACTCGGGTGACGAAGGATGAAGACGGTGAAATATATTTCTACGCGGGGAGAAGCGGCACCCCTCGGTTTCTGCGACGCGCTTCTGGCAGGACTTGCCCGTGACGGCGGCCTCTATCTTCCGAAGGAGTGGCCGAGCTTCTCGAAAAGGGAAATCCGGGCGCTGCGCGGCAAATCCTATCAGGACATCGCCTTCACCGTGCTTGAGCCCTTCACCAATGGCGAAATCCCCGCGGCGAAGTTCCGCGAAATGATCGACGAGGCCTATGCCACCTTCCGTCATCCGGCCGTCACGCCGCTGGTCCAGACCGGCCCCAATTCCTTCGTCATGGAACTCTTCCACGGTTCGACGCTCGCCTTCAAGGACGTCGCCATGCAATTGCTCGCACGGCTGATGGACTACGTGCTTGCCGAGCGCGGCGAACGGGCGACGATCGTCGGCGCGACTTCGGGCGACACGGGCGGGGCTGCGATCGACGCCTTTGCCGGTCGCGAGCGCACGGATATCTTCATTCTCTTCCCGCATGGCAAGGTGTCGCCGGTGCAGCAAAGGCAAATGACGACCGCGACGGCCGCCAACGTGCATGCGATAGCGATCAACGGCAATTTCGATGATTGCCAGAACCTCGTCAAAGCCATGTTCAACGACGAGACCTTCCGTGACCGCGTGAAACTCTCGGGCGTCAACTCGATCAACTGGGCGCGCATCATGGCCCAGATCGTCTACTATTTCACGACGTCGATCGCGCTCGGCGGGCCGGACCGCAAGATCTCCTTTACCGTGCCGACCGGCAATTTCGGCGATATTTTCGCGGGCTACGTCGCCAAGCGCATGGGCCTGCCGATCGACAAGTTGATCATCGCCACCAATGACAACGACATTCTGGCCCGCACGCTCAAGTCCGGCCGCTACGAGACGCGGGAGGTGAAGGCGACCACCTCGCCGTCCATGGACATCCAGATCTCCTCCAACTTCGAACGGCTCCTCTTCGAGGCCAATGAGCGCGATCCAGCGCAGGTGCGCGCGGCAATGGCAAGCCTCAAGCAATCCGGTTCCTTCGCCGTCGGCGAAAGCGCGCTGAAAAAAATCCGGAAGGAATTCCGCGCCGGCCGTGCTTCCGAAAAGCAGGTGGCAAAGACCATCCGGGAGACCTTCGAGGAAACCGGCTATCTACTTGATCCGCATACGGCAATCGGCATTTTCGTGGCAGCCAAGCACGAGAAGCCTTCCGCACCGATGGTGACGCTCGCGACCGCCCATCCGGCAAAATTCCCCGCGGCAGTAAAATCGGCCAGTGGTATTGACCCCGCGCTTCCGACGTGGCTTGCTGATCTCATGACTAGGGCGGAGCGTTTCGATATCCTGAATCCGGAGTTGAAAATCGTCGAAACCTTCATCGGCGAGCGCACCCGCGTTCGGGATTAGAACGAAAGAAACGGATGATGAAAGTTGAGTGCACCCGGCTCGCTTCCGGGCTGACGGTGGTTACCGAGCAAATGCCGCATCTGGAAAGCGTGGCGCTCGGCGTCTGGATAAAGTCCGGTTCGCGTAACGAGGCCGTGGATGAGCACGGAATTGCGCACCTGCTGGAGCACATGGCTTTCAAGGGCACGAGGCGGCGCACCGCCCGCCAGATCGCCGAGGAGATCGAGAATGTCGGCGGCGAGGTCAACGCCGCCACTTCGACCGAGACGACCTCCTACTATGCGCGCGTGCTCAAGGATCATGTGCCGCTGGCGATCGACATTCTCGCCGACATCCTGACGGAATCGGCCTTCGACGAGGACGAACTCCGCCGAGAGAAGCACGTCATCCTGCAGGAGATCGGCGCTGCCGATGACACGCCCGACGACGTGGTTTTCGACCGATTTGCCGAGACGGCCTACCGCAATCAGACGGTCGGTCGACCGATCCTCGGGACGCCGGAAACGGTGATGTCGTTTACCGCCGACCAGATCCGCAATTATCTCGGCCGCAACTACACGACCGATCGGACTTTCATCGTGGCCGCCGGCGCCATCGACCACGACACGATCGTGCGTCAGGTCGAAGAGCGCTTTTCCGCCCTGCCCGTCTCACCGCTTTCGTCCCCCGTCCTCGAAACGGCGCGCTATACCGGCGGCGACAGCCGCGAGACGCGCGACCTCATGGATGCGCAGATCCTGCTCGGATTCGAAGGCAAGGCGTACCACGCCCGCGACTTCTATTGTTCGCAGATCCTCGCCAACATCCTCGGCGGCGGCATGTCCTCCCGGCTCTTCCAGGAAGTACGCGAGCATCGGGGTCTCTGTTATTCCGTCTATGCCTTCCATTGGGGCTTTTCCGATACGGGCATCTTCGGCATCCATGCCGCGACCGGCGGCGAGAACCTGCCGGAATTGATGCCGGTGATCGTCGAGGAGTTGCGCAAGTCCTCGATGAACGTGGAACAGCAGGAGATCGAGCGCGCCCGCGCACAGATCAGGGCGCAACTGCTCATGGGTCAGGAAAGCCCCGCCGCACGCGCCGGCCAGATCGCCCGCCAGATGATGCTCTATGGCCGCCCCATTCCCAACGACGAGTTGATGGAACGCCTTTCCGGCATCACCGTGGAACGCCTGACAGACCTCGCTGGCCGGCTTTTCTTCGACACTGTCCCCACACTTTCGGCGATCGGCCCTCTCGAACAGCTCGAGCCGATGACCGATATTGTGTCCTCGCTGACCGCCAAGCCTGCGGCCGTGCATGCCATGGCTGGCTGATTGAAGCCTCTGC
>JAPSJG010000500.1 GCA_031178305.1 Sinorhizobium sp. | reverse complement strand
CACCGCGTAGTTCAGCGCCCCGGCGTTTGGCCCGGCGGACAAACCGTCGCGCAACAGCTCGATGCCGATGCGTTCGGGATGGCTGACCCAGGCATCGTAATAGGTGGCGGAGCTGCGGATCGCCGGGTTGAGCGCCGGCCATTTTCCCAGCGTCGCCTTGCGGCGCCGGAACTGGTGGCGCGGCATCAGCGCTCGCCTGCGCGCCAGGAAATCGTAGATGGCAAGACCGGCCTTGATGGCGACGGCACCACGGCGGCTGGGGCGGCGGGTAAGGCCGAGAAAGCGCACGATGCCGTTGGCGAGACCGGAGAAGACGTCGAAGATCGGCACCATGGTCGGCAGTGGGGCGACATAGTGCGGCGCGTTGCGCAGCAACCGGTCGCGCTCGACGAGCGACTCTCGCACCAGGCTGAACTCACCGTTCTCCAGATAGCGCAGACCACCATGAACCATTCGCGAGAGGGCAGCGCTCGCGCCGGAGCAATAGTCGTCCTTCTCGACAAGAAGCACGTTCGCGCCCTGCAGCGCCAGCTCGCGAAAGACGCTCAGCCCGTTGATGCCGCCGCCGAGGACGCACACGTCCACCTTCGGGCTACGGCGCAGCCCGCCCAATGTCTCTGCACGGTTCATGATGACAGTCCGTTATCCGTCCATATTGGCCAGGTTCGACGAAACGGCCGCTTCGACGGCCGCAAGATCTTCCGAGGTAAGCCGCAGCGTGCCGGCCCGCGCATTATCGAACGCCTGCGCCGGGTTGCGCGCGCCGCATAGGGCAAAGGTCACGCCCGGATGCATGAGCGTCCAGGCGATTACCGTCTGCGCGATGCTGGCGCCGTGCCGCTCCGCGACAGGCCGGATCGCATCGGCGAAATCCCTGACCTTCCGCCGATTGGCAACGGAAAAGCGTGGATTATCCTTGCGCTGATCATCTCCGGAAAAGACGCGGTCCGGCCCGATTGTGCCAGACAGCAGGCCGAGCGCCAGCGAGGAATAGCTGAGCGTCGACACGCGATTGGCAACAGTGAGCGGCAGCAGGTCCGCCTCGATCTCGCGATCGATCATGCTGAACCGCTCCTGGATCGCATCGAGCGATCCGGTTGTGATGTATTTTTCCAGCTCCGAGGGGTTGACGTTGCTGGCGCCGATCGCGCGGATCTTGCCTGCCCGCTTCAGGTCTTCCAGCGTCGCGACCGTCTCCTCGATGGGTGTCGTCGCGTCCTGCCAGTGGGTGATGTAGAGATCGATATGATCCGTGCCGAGCCGACGTAGGCTTTGCTCAACTTCATGGATGATCGACGCCCGGCCGAGATAGCGATGGACCGGCTCGCCGTCCTGATCGAAGAAGTGGTTGCCCTTCTGCGTGTGCCAGACAAGGCCGCATTTCGTGGCGATCACCGCCTTGTCGCGGCGGCCGGCGATCGCCTTGCCGACTATCTCTTCCGACCGGCCGAGGCCATAGGCCGGCGCCGTGTCGATGAGGGTGACGCCGGCATCGAGCGATGCCTGAATGGCGGCAACTGATTCCGCCTCATCCGTTCCGCCCCACATCCAGCCGCCGATCGCCCAGGTGCCGAGGCCGACGGCCGATGCCTTGACGCCTGAGCGTCCGATCTCGCGGGTTAACTGTTCGCCGCTCATGCAGAAAATCCTTCCCCGGACGCAATTTCAAGAATACGCGCGCCGGTCGCCTCGTCGGTGACGAGCGTGTCGAGATGCTTGCCGCGCATGACGCTGAGGATCGGGCCCGCCTTGTTCGGTCCACTTGCGACGCCAATTTTTGTCGGGATCGACGCGAACTCCTCGAGCGTCAGCGACACCAGCGAACGGTTGAGGCTGTAGTCGCAAACCTGGCCCCGGTCGTCGAGCAGGTGGGCGAGCAGTTCACAGGTCGCGCCGGAGCGTTCGATAGCCGCCCGGTCGGTGCTGGAGGACGGGTGCAGATCGTAGTAGCTCGAGTCGTCCGTGAGGATAGAGCCGATGCCGACCACCGCCACCTTCGCCTCGCGCGCCCGTTTGAAGACATCAGCCACAGCGCGCATGTTGATCAGAATCTCCCGCTGCTCGGCATCGTCGGCGAAGAGGGGCGCGTGGATCTGGTAGGAACGCCCCCCGAGCCGGTCGGCCATCAGGGTGGAAACATGGTTGACGTCGGTATAGTGCTTGCCCTGCACGCAGCCCGTTACCGGAATCACTTCGACATCAAAACGGCGCGGCGGCTGCAGGCCGGCGACGACGGCGCTTACCCCTTTGCCGCCAGTGATGCAGATTGTGTCGCCGTCGCCGATCTCCTCGATCAGCAGGCGGGCTGCCGCCTCTCCGACGGCCTGGAGCGCGGTCTGCGGATTGTCGGAAACGGTCGGCACCACGACCGCGCGGCTGATCCCGCCAAGCGCCAGAAGCCGTTCCTCGAGGTCGACCAGCGACTCGACCGGAGACTTGATCTTGATCTCGACGAGGCCGAGCTGACGGCCGCGCTTGATAAGGCGATTGACGGTTGCTTGCGAGATCCCGAGTTGTTCGGCAATCTGCGCCTGCGTCAGGCCCTCCAGGAAGTGCAGGACGAGTGCCTGATGCATCTGGCGTGCGATCACTATCTCCTCGCGCGGCGCACTGGTCATCTTGGCTTTCGGTTTGGCAATCGGCATGTCAGGCGGCCTTCCGCTTGTGCAGGAAATGGTCGATGGAAACGGCGGCGAGAAGAATGCACCCCTTGATCATGTCCTGCCAATAGACCGAAACGTCGAGCAGGATCAGAGAGCTGGTGACGACAGAGAGGAGCGCGATGCCGAGGATGGCGCCGAGTATCGTGCCCGAGCCGCCGCTGAGCGAGGCGCCGCCGATCACCGCCGCAGCGATGATGTTGAGCTCCATGCC
>JAPSJG010000056.1 GCA_031178305.1 Sinorhizobium sp. | reverse complement strand
ACGGAGGCTGGCGTGACAGCGGAAAACCTCGCCATCTGCACCTATGCCGACGAGGACCGCTTCTTCTCCTATCGCCGCACGACGCACCGGCGCGAGCCGGATTACGGCCGGCAGATATCCGCGATTTGTCTACGGGAGGTTTGAGATGGCGCTTCACTTTGCCGAGGAGGAATATGCAAGTCGTCTGGCGCGGCTGACGGCCCGGATGCAGGAAGAGAGGCTCGACGCGATACTCCTCTTCGCACAGGAGAGCATGTACTGGCTGACCGGCTACGACACCTTCGGCTACTGCTTCTTCCAGACCCTCGTCGTCAAGCAGGATGGCGCGATGGTGCTGCTCACGCGCTCGGCCGATCTGCGCCAGGCGCGCCACACCTCGAACATCGAGCGCATCGAGATCTGGGTGGACCGGGTCAATGCCGACCCCGCCATGGACCTCAAGAAACTCCTGAGCGAACTCGACCTCCTCGGCTGCCGCATCGGGGTCGAGTACGATACCCACGGCATGACAGGCAAGGCGGCGCGCCTTCTCGACAATCAGCTCTCCACTTTCGGTGAGCTCGTCGACGCCTCCATGCTGGTGAGCAGACTGCGCCTGATCAAGAGCCCGGCGGAAACCGTCCATGTCGAGAAGGCGGCAAGCCTTGCCGACGACGCGCTCGAGGCGGCCCTACCGCTGATCCGGCCGGGCGGCAGCGAGGCAGATATCCTCGCCGCCATGCAAGGGGCGGTCTTTGCCGGCGGCGGCGATTATCCGGCCAACGAATTCATCATCGGCTCCGGCGCCGATGCGCTGCTCTGCCGCTACAAGGCCGGCCGGCGCACGCTCGATGCCAATGATCAGCTCACCCTCGAATGGGCAGGCGTCAGCGCCCACTATCACGCGGCGATGATGCGCACGGTGGTGATCGGAGAACCGAGCAATCGGCATCGCGAGCTCTACAGCGCCTGCCGCGAGACGATCCAGGCGATCGAGATGGTACTGAGGCCCGGCAACACCTTCGGCACCGTTTTCGACGTTCACGCGAGGATCATGGACGAGCGCGGCCTCGCCCGGCATCGGCTGAATGCCTGCGGCTATTCGCTCGGCGCGCGCTTCTCGCCCTCCTGGATGGAACATCAGATGTTCCATGTCGGCAATCCGCAGGAGATCGAGCCAGACATGTCGCTCTTCGTGCACATGATCATCATGGACTCCGACAGCGGAACCGCCATGACGCTCGGGCAGACCTATCTGACGACCACGGACGCGCCGCGCCCGCTGTCGCGCTACGGGCTGGACTTCATAACTGCGTAAGGAAATCGTCCTATCGTTTTGGCGAGAATAGAAGAAGGCGCGGCATGTCGGCTTTTCGACAGCGCCCATTCGAGCCGAGACGGTGGGAAAGATGCGAAAGCGGATCATGCCGATCGCTAGCCTTGGCTTTGCTGCAGCCTTAGCCGGCTGCAACACGACGGACGCGCTGATACCGCGGGTGGACGTCGGCGAAGGAAGCTTCCGCTCGCCGCCCGTCACGCAAGCCGACCTCGAAGCCATGTCGACGCAGACCGCCGTCATGCCGGTCGAGAGCGTACCGCCGAGCCACACCGCCGCTTTTTCGGCACAGCCGCATGTTGCGAGCCCTCCGACACAATACGCACCCGATTACGCCGACTACACGGATCCGGCCGGCACGCTGGAGGACCAGGCAAGCCGCCTTGCCAAAGGCGGAGCACCCGTCCAAACCCTGCAGCCGCATACTCCTCAAGCGCAAGGCGATTCTCCTCAGCCGCAGGAGCCCGCTGCCCGCGAACGGCGGCTGGAGGCGGAGCCACCGGCGACGGCAGCGGCGGAACCGAAACACGCCGCCGCGCCGTCTCAGGCCGCGAGCGCCGGCTCCAGCGGCATCCGTTTCCTGCCGATCATCGGTGCGCCGGTCGAGGCCGTGACACCCCTTTCCAAGCAACTTGGCGCCTCGGCTCGGGCCGAGGGGTTGCCGATCAAGGCCTCCGGCGACACCACCAGCGACCATATCCTCAAGGGTTATTTCTCCGCCCTCAACGACGGCGGCAAGACGACCGTCGTTTATGTCTGGGACATTCTCGACGGCGACGGCAACCGCCTGCACCGCATCCAGGGGCAGGACACGGTCGCCAAGACCGCTGCTGCCGATCCCTGGGGGGCCGTTCCGCCCGAGACGATGCAGGCAATCGCCGAAAAAACGATCGCCGCCTATCTCGAATGGCGCCGATCCCGAGCGGGATGAGCTTACAGCGCCGTGCGTCTTATCAGACGCGCAAAGGTTGCTGTAGCACTTCTAATCGCTGCATGTCCTTGTCCTTAGATCGAGCTCGATCTAAGGAGACATGCAGCGGCGCCGCGACGCAAAGATTTTGGAATATTGGGCTTTGCGGCGCAGCAATCCACTTGCATTCACCTTCAGGGACGCTAAAAGGCGGCCGATCAGCTCTGACAGCGGCCATCCGCAGCGATTGCCCGCGATCGGAATGGCTCACGGACAATGCGCGGAAAACCCGTCCCGGATTGGGCTCGGACGGCAGCCGCGCCAGCTCAAGGCGGACCGTCAATGAAGGTTTTCGCAGGCAATTCGAACCGGCTGCTGGCCGAAGCGATCTGCAACTATCTCAATCTGCCGCTCGGCAAAGCAACTGTCAGGCGCTTCGCCGACCAGGAAATCTTCGTCGAGATCGGCGAGAACGTACGCGGCGAGGATGTGTTTATCGTCCAGTCCACCTCGTTCCCGACCAACGATCACCTGATGGAACTGCTCATCATGATCGACGCGGTGCGCCGATCCTCCGCCCGCCGCATCACCGCCGTGCTTCCCTATTTCGGTTATGCCCGCCAGGATCGCAAACCCGGACCGCGCACTCCGATCTCCGCCAAGCTGGTCGCCAATCTCATCACCGAAGCCGGTGCCGACCGCGTTCTGACCCTCGATCTTCACGCCGGCCAGATCCAGGGCTTTTTCGACATCCCGACCGACAATCTCTATGCCGTTCCGATCCTTGCGCGCGACGTCAAGGAACACTACGACTTGCAGAACGTCATGGTCGTCTCGCCCGATGTAGGCGGCGTCGTTCGCGCCCGGGCGCTTGCGAAACGGCTCGACTGTCTCTTGGCGATCGTCGACAAGCGCCGCGATCGTCCCGGTGAATCGGAAGTCATGAACGTCATCGGCGACGTCGGCGGCAAGGACTGCATCCTGATCGACGACATCGTCGATTCCGGCGGCACCCTATGCAACGCCGCCGAGGCGCTGCTGAAGAACGGCGCGACCAGCGTCACCGCCTATATCACCCACGGCGTTCTCTCCGGCGGCGCGGTTGCCCGCGTCACCTCCTCGAAGCTGAAGGAACTGGTCATCACCGATTCCATCCAGCCGACGACGGCGGTTCAGTCGGCCCACAATATCCGCGTGATCTCCACCGCCGCCCTCATCGGCGAAGCGATCAGCCGCACCAGCCAGGAGGAATCAGTTTCGAGCCTGTTCGACTGAGACCTGCCAAACAAGGCTCATTCCTGTGCTTGTCACAGGCATCTCGCCACAGCGCGTCGGCGCCGTGATTGACTCCGGGGAGAGCAGCCTTGGAGCAGCGGATGCGAGACTGCAACGACCTTCCTGCGCTTCCGGGGGTTTACAGAACGGCAAGGCTCGACCCAAAACGGCCATCAAGCGGTGAAATCGACGCGAGGCTGTTTCGCCAAGTTGCGGCCAACTGGCGCGCAAGAACCTGCCGTCGTTGGGCGCAGCCGGTCACCCGTCGGGAGAAACATGTTGTTCCTAGGCGCAGCCGTCGCAAAGCGACCGCACCGGCGTGCCAGACGATCGTGCGCTGACGTTCAGCCAAGTTCCATCAGCCCGGTGCCTGTCAATCGCCAGGCCCTGAATGCGCCAGGTTCTCGGGCCAGGTTCGCCAAGGCCTTTAGCGCGAGAGCTGTCTGGGAATGGCCAACTTCCCAGCGTTGGTTAAGCGAATTCTTCGAATAGTCAAAGGCCTTGAGCGCCACCTCGGCGCCCTCCCCGCTGTAGTCGACATGAATGAGCCTGATGCCCGGCGCTCCCTCGCGTGCCAATGAATGCCGAAGTTGAATGTCATGCAACGCGTGCTTGCTTTGACAGGCAAATAGCAGATCAAACGCTCGCCCCAATGCTTCTTCGATCGACTGAGGAATACCGCCCCTTTGAGGCACCACATCAAAACAGAGGCAGGTTACATCGTCCTCGGGCATTTCTGAAAACAGCGCCCGTAGCGGCAAATTGGCCGAAACGGCGGGGTCGAGCAAGGTTCGCCCTGCAACGGTGATGGGAGGAAACGCCACCGGAAAGGCGGTGCTCGCCATGATATGATCGACTTCAAGTGCTTGGAGATGATTGTCGAACGCCACATCCTCACCCGTTTCCACATCGACGGCCGTTATAATGAGCCGTGTGGGACTTCGGTTCAGGAGATCAAAGTCGATCAATGTCTTAAGCGTTTTCCGCAGCGGCCCGGTATCAAATAGCCGCACATCATTGGGCATGCCAGGTAGTAGGGACCATAGCCCCGGCAACGACGGATGGAAGAGACCGGGCCTCCCGGTCAGCATTGTTCGCACCGCCGCCATCTGCTTTTCAGACCGCCCATCATTGAGGGGGGACCAGTCGTACAGCGCACTTCCCCATTGCCTGGCAACGGACCAGAATTCGCGCAGCCGCTCGAGACGCTGCTCTGGAGTGTTGCCCACGATGAGTGCACCCGTAATCGCGCCAATGGATGCCCCTGCGATGCAGCAAGGCTCGATGCCATTTTCAAAGAGGGCCTTGTAAGCTCCGGCCTGGTAAGCACCAAGTGCGTTTCCCCCGGATAGACAAAGCCAAACCGACCCCGCCCCTTCTTGGACCCGTTCGATAACAGCCTTCCTTAGCGCTCGCTGCGCGGCTCGTTCGTCATGGATGCGTGTCACGATCGCCTTGGCGCCCCCTTCACTCGACTCGTTCAAAAGCGACCGACCCCGGCCCAAGGTCGTTGTTCCGCAACTTGCGCGAACGATGCCGCGAGATTCAGCTCCGTTCTTTACAGACAGCCGCCGGAAGCCTCGGCGTCGCCGTTGGACCAGCTAGGAACGTCGAACCCGCCGGGCCGCAGCCGGAACAATGTAATGTCAGGCAGCCGGCCGCAGGAGCACCGCCGACCATGATCGCGCCACTTCGATAGAGTTGATAGGCCAAAATAGCAGACTCAAATCTGACGACCCACATTGTTCCGCTGGAATCCGTCGAGACCACGGAGCCGCTGGCGGTAGCGATCGCCCGCATGATTTCGCTTTCCGGAGTGTCTTCGCCGAACAGAACCGCTTGGGGCGTCCCTCTCGCTGCCGGAAGCAAGCTCGCCCCGGCGGCGCCGATGGCGACCGCTGACAGACCCATTACGAGAACGGCTGGACGTGACCGATGCCCTGATGGCGGTCTCTTAAGGAACCGCCAGCCAAGTGACAGCGGCCCGATACCGAAGACGGCCAACCAGAGCAGGTCCCAGAAGAGCGGGTTTGGGCTGTCCATCTTGATCCGGTGCAAACCAAGCAGCCAGTGCGAAAGAAGCGCGTCCAAGAGGTGCCAGGCGCCGAAACCCATGAAAGTCCAAGCCATGGCGGTTGCGGCGGCAAACTGGGAGTTACCCGAGCGCTGCCGCCACAAGAGCCCAAGGCCAACGAGCAGCAGGACATACATGGCGAGATGGAAAACCCCGTCGGCCATTACCTGGAACCGCAGGTCAGCAGTGCGGTTTGCTATGCCGGAGAGCAGGTGATGCCATTGCAGGATCTGGTGCAGGAGGATCCCGTCGAAAAAGCCGCCGATCGACACGCCGAGAACAAAGCAGCCGATCAGTCGTGATCTTTGTGTATGGGGCAAGCTCATCCCCTTCCTGATCCGGCCAACCGGGGCGGCAACGGGAGCGGTTCAACGCGCCAATTTCCTGACGGCGTCCTCAAGTTCCCAACGGCGCGTTGCTACCGTCTCACATCTGCTGCGCTTGCGCGCCGCTGTTCGGCTTGGCCCTGCTTGTTTGCTGTTGCGTCCTGCTCGAACCTCTCAGCCATCGTGAGAGCCCTAAACGTGGTCGAGGCGTGAACGTTCCATACCCCTCGGATTTCCACCCTTGAGTTGGGAATTTCCTCCTGTCTCGCCTCAACGGCGCGTCAGCCTGTGGGCTACGTGAAAAGATGCCCCAGCCATCGATGGAAAGCGGAACCTTACCGAAGCCTATTCGCTTGCAATGGCATCCGGTGCTGTCGCTCAAAGCAGTTCCGGTCGGACGCCGGGCAGCACATCGGGTTCGGCGTCCGGCAGCACTTCTGCCGCAGAAGAGCCCGATCAAAGAGGATAGCAACACGATGCAAAACCGCGTCGGCAGCGGGAACTGCGGGCGCATCAGGCGACGGAAGCGGTTCGGGGGCTGGAACAACACCCAAGGGCCTCCGTTCCTCCACCCCCCGAGCTTTGCGTAGCCGGCCGGAGTGCAACCCCGCCGCGTCAATCGAACCTGGTAAGCGCGCGCAATGCGTTCCCGCTATTGCCCAGCGAGCTTCTGGACATGTTCAAGGTGACGCTGAACAATCGGAGATGCCTTGGCTGCATGCCCCTTCAGGGGCTCGCTGTCGCCGGTTTGGGCGTAGCTTTGCATGAGCTTGAGAGCCTCCTGGTGGGCCAAGAGTTGGGCCTCGATGTAAGCCTTGTCGAAGGCCTCGCCTTGCGCACTCTGGAGTTTGTCCAGTTGTGCGGCGTGCTTGTCGATCATCTCGGTCGGAACTGTGATTTTTGCGTCTGCGGCGGCAACCTTCAGCTCCTGGCTCGCCTTCGTATGGTCGGCGACCATCATCTCAGCGAACTGCTGAACGCTTGCCTCCTTGCTGTTCTTGGCTGCGAGCTGTCCGGATTGCACCTCAAACATATCGGAACTCGCAGCCATGGTTACGAACTCCTCCGACGACAATTGTTGCGCGTAGGCGTATGACGCGCCGGCTATCAGCGCAGCGGCGATGGCGATGTTGGTCACTCGCATGGTTACCTCCGGGCTTTGGCTTGCGAAGAAACTCAAACCTCAAAAGAGGTATGATGTTCCCCGCATGCAACACCTCTTTAATTCGCTCGAGCTGCGGCTGCGTCAGCAGGGGTACTCGGCGAGATCCGACGTAGGGAGCTATCGGGTACGCGGCGCCGCGCACGCCTCGCCGCCGCCAAAGAGCCGTGAGCGGGTGAGGAACCGCTTCTCGCGACCATTGTCGAGCGAGAACATGCCGCCCCTGCCCGGCACGACATCGATGATCAGTTGCGTGTGCTTCCAGACCTCGTATTGGCTAGCACTGATATAGACCGGAACGCCGTCGATCTCGCCGAGCTTCACGTCGTTGTCGCCGACAATGTAGTCGTCGGCCGGGTAGCACATTGGGGACGAGCCGTCGCAGCAGCCGCCCGACTGATGGAAGAGAATGTCCGGGTGATCGCGCCGGATCTCGCGGATGAGATCGATAGCTGCGTCGGTCGCAAGCACGCGCGGCTCGCTTTTTGTTTGCGTCATCATTTCCTCCCTCGCTGCACGTTCGACAGGCTCCCGATAGGAAATCGGGAGCCCGCCGGGAGGGTCACCGGCTATCGCCACGCCGGGATCGACGATATCGACGATCAGGATCAGAAGAAGCCGAGCGCCTTCGGGCTGTAGCTCACCAGCATGTTCTTCGTCTGCTGGTAGTGGTCGAGCATCATCTTGTGCGTCTCGCGGCCGATGCCCGACTGCTTGTAACCGCCGAAGGCGGCATGGGCCGGATAGGCGTGGTAGCAATTGGTCCAGACGCGACCGGCCTCGATTTCGCGGCCGAAGCGGTAGCAGCGGTTGGCGTCACGGCTCCAGACGCCCGCGCCGAGGCCGTAAAGCGTCTCGTTGGCAATCTGCAGCGCCTCCTTCTCGGTCTTGAAGGTCGTCACAGACACGACCGGCCCGAAGATTTCCTCCTGGAAGATGCGCATCCTGTTGTGGCCGCGGAACACGGTCGGCTTGACGTAGTAGCCGCCGGCAAGCTCGCCTTCGAGTTGGTTGCGCTCGCCGCCCGCCAGCACCTCGGCCCCTTCCTCCTTGCCGATGTCGATATAGGAGAGGATCTTCTCGAGCTGTTCGCTCGACGCCTGCGCGCCGATCATCGTCTCCGGATCGAGCGGATTGCCCTGGCGGATCGCCTCGACCCGCTTCAGCGCCCGCTCCATGAAGCGGTCGTAGATGCTTTCCTGGATCAGCGCGCGGCTCGGGCAGGTGCAAACCTCACCCTGGTTGAGCGCGAACATGGCAAAGCCTTCGAGCGCCTTGTCGAAAAAGTCGTCGTCCTCATTCAAGACGTCGGCGAAAAAGATGTTCGGCGACTTGCCGCCGAGTTCGAGCGTGACGGGGATGAGGTTCTGGCTGGCATATTGCATGATCAGCCGACCGGTCGTCGTTTCGCCGGTAAAAGCAATTTTTGCGACTCGAGGGCTGGTCGCCAGCGGCTTGCCGGCCTCGAGGCCGAAGCCGTTGACAATGTTGAGCACGCCCGGCGGCAACAGGTCGGCGATGACTTCGGCGAGCACCAGAATGGAGGCTGGCGTCTGCTCGGCCGGTTTCAACACCACGCAATTGCCGGCGGCAAGCGCCGGCGCGACCTTCCAAGCGGCCATGAGAATCGGGAAGTTCCAGGGGATGATCTGGCCGACGACGCCAAGCGGCTCGTGGAAATGATAGGCGATCGTGTCGTGGTCGATCTCGCCGATCGACCCTTCCTGCGCACGGATGCAGGCGGCGAAATAGCGGAAATGGTCGATCGCCAGCGGAATGTCCGCCGCCATTGTCTCGCGGATCGGCTTGCCGTTGTCCCAGCTTTCGGCACGCGCCAGAAGCTCGAAATTATCCTCCATCCGCGCCGCGATCTTCATCAGGATATTGGAGCGCTCGGTCGTCGAGGTTCGGCCCCATTTTTCCTTTGCGGCATGTGCCGCGTCGAGCGCCAGTTCGATATCGGCCGCGTCCGAGCGGGCGACCTGGCAGAGCGTGCCGCCGGTGATCGGCGTCGTATTGTCGAAATAGCCGGCGGCGACGGGCTCGCGCCACTCGCCGCCGATGAAATTCCCATATTTGTGCTTGTACGGGTTCTCGACGATCTTCTGATGCAGCATGACTTCCTCCCTTGGAAAAGACAGCACTCCGATTGCTGTGGAAAGGAAGGTGATGCCGAACGGCGATTTGCGGTAGAGGACTGCCGAAACCGGCGATGCCATCTGTTTCAGAATTGCGACAGGTGGGACGGGTTTGTCGTGCTGCATTGCAGCAATGGCCAGAGGCCGCCCCTCACGCCCGCTTACTGGCGTAGACGCCAGCCACAAATTGCGCTGGTGGCCCTTCGCCCCGCTCGCGACCGCTCACGGGGAGCTGGCCAGGGCCAGGCGCTTCTCTGATCAACGCCGCAAAGCTCAGTTCAGCGAGAGCCGCTTCATCTTGCGATAAAGCGTGGCCCGGCTGATGCCGAGGAGATCGGCGGCCATCGACACATTGCCGTTGGTGCGCGACAGCACGCGGCGAAGGGCCGCGCGCTCAGCATCCGGCAATTCTGTCGCCTCGCCCGATGCGCGCTCCTCGAGGAGATCGGATGCGGGGACGCCGGCGGCGATGCGCCTGTCGTCGAGGTCGAGCCATTGACGGGCCGCGCGCGTGGCGCCGAGGACGAGATCGTCGCGATCCACCGCAAGCAGGGCCGGCCCGGCGCGATTAACCGGTACGAGGACGATCCGCGCCCCGGCGAAGGCCCGCCGGAAAAGATTCGCCTCGATGCGCCCGGCGGCGTCGCGCACGGCCTGGGAGAGGATCGAGAGCGTCATCTCCGATGCATCGTCGCGGCAGGTGGAGATGTCGATCGCCGCCGCGAGGCGGCCAAGTTCGTCGCGAATCGGTGCCGTCGCGCAGCTGAGCCCGATATTGCGGCTCAGGAAATGCTGGTCGCGGTGAATGACGACGGGGCGCCCATCGGCGATCGCCGTGCCGATGCCGTTCGTTCCCACGCTCGCCTCGCTCCATACCGTGCCGGACCAGAGACCGACGCCGCGAAAATCCGCATCGTCTCCGCCCGACCCGCGGCGCTCAAGCGCGACGCCCTCCTCATCGGTAAGCAAAAGGCAGCATCCGGCCTTGCCGATGATCGCAAACAGCCGATCGAGCTCGCCGGCGGCCTCGGCCACCAATACGCCGGAGCGTTCGCGCGCCTCAAGGAGCTCTCCGTCCGAAAGACGCCAGGGCGTCCGCGCCTCCTCGGGCGCCAGGCCGTGAACTGTCATGCAGCGGCGCCAGGAGGCGGCAACCCGAGAGCTCGCGGCAGCCGACGACTGGTGCGCGATTCTGTAGACGTGTTCCGAATGATCCGTGGCTGCAGGCATCGCTCCCCCCTGAAAGCGTCCGCGGCTTGGCAGTGCCCCGATCTCCCATGCGCGGTGCAGCTGCATTTTGCCGGCACCATAGCCGTCGATCGCAAGCAAGGTCCAGCCAGACGAAGGTCGCGCAATCAGGCGGCAGCGCGCGGTACCGACACAATGGCCGATATGCTACTTGGTCCAGGACAATTCCCGCGACTCGCCTGCGTCATCCGGTCCCTCATGCTTCGTGATTTCTCCGTTCAAAGCCTCTTCATGGGCGCGCTGACCGCCTTCGTCGGATTCGCCAGCTCCTTCGCCGTCGTCCTGCACGGCCTTACCGGAGTGGGAGCAAGCGAGGTGCAGGCAGCTTCGGGGCTGATGGCGCTGTCGATCTCGTTGGGCGCCTGCGCGATCATCATCAGCCTTGCCACCCGGCTTCCCGTCAGTATCGCCTGGTCGACGCCCGGTGCCGCCTTGCTGGCGAGTTCCGGAGCCGTGGAAGGCGGATTCAACGCCGCGGTCGGCGCCTTCCTGCTCTGCGGCCTGCTCATCGTCGTCGCCGGGCTTTGGAAGCCGCTCGGCCGGATCGTCTCCTCAATTCCTTCAGCGCTCGCCAACGCGATGCTTGCCGGCGTGCTGATCGGCCTCTGCTTCGCACCGGTCAAGGCGATCGCCTTCAATCCGGCTTTCGGCCTGCCAATCGTCCTCGCCTGGGCGATCGTCGGCAGCGTCAACAGGCTCTATGCGGTGCCGGCAGCACTGCTTGCCTTCGTCCTCGTGCTCGCTTTCGGCATCGACATGCCTGCGGACTTCCTCGCCAACCTCTCCTCGGCGCTGCTTCCACGCGCGCAATTCGTCTTCCCGGTTTTCAACACCGCTGCAATCGTCAGCATCGCGCTGCCGCTTTTCATAGTGACGATGGCCTCGCAGAACATTCCCGGCATCGCCGTGCTGAAGGTCAACGACTTCCACCCGACACCCGGGCCGCTCTTCGCGACGACCGGGCTCTTTTCGTTGTTGAGCGCACCTTTTGGCGGCCACGCCGTCAACCTGGCGGCGATCACTGCCGCCATGTGCGCCGGGCCCGACTCCCATCCGGACCGCAGCCGCCGCTATTGGGCTGCAATCAATGCCGGCATTACCTATATCGTCTTCGGGCTCGCCGCCGGCGTCGTCACCACCTTCGTCGGCCTCGCCCCGCCGGTGCTGATCGAGGCCGTTGCCGGGCTTGCGCTGATCGGCGCCTTTTCAAGCTCCGCCATGGCCGCCTTCGCCGAAGCCGACACGCGCGAAGCCGCCGCCATAACCTTTCTCGTCACGGCATCGGGCGTCAGTTTCGCGGGCGTCTCGGGAGCCTTCTGGGGTCTCATTGCCGGCGGTCTCATGCTTGCGCTCGCCCGTTTTGCCAGACGGAGGGGATGAGAGCACCGCGCCTTGCATTTTGGTGCGTTCTCCGCTATGGACCGCGCGTCCGCGCAGACACCCTTGGAGGCAACGCGGATGGGGCCGCCATGCGGCTTCAGGTTTTTCCGCCCCCGGGGTTTTAACCCAAGACGGACGAACTCTCCAAATAACCAGAAAGGTCTACCCATGAGCCAGACTTACGAGCTCAAGGCCGAGACGCGCGAACGGGTTGGTAAGGGGTCCTCCCGCGAACTTCGCCGCAACGGTCTTATTCCGGCTGTCATCTATGGTGACAAGCAGCCCCCGCTTTCCATCGCTCTCTCCACCAAGGATGTGACGATGAAGATCCACGCCGGCGGTTTCATGAACACCGTAGCGACGATCGACATTAACGGCGAGAAGATCCGCGTCCTGCCGAAGGACTATCA
>JAPSJG010000499.1 GCA_031178305.1 Sinorhizobium sp. | reverse complement strand
CATTGACCTTGGAATTCACGAGCGCCGCATTGGTCACGCCGGGTCCGACATAGAAGGGAATGCCGTCGGGCGCATCGAAGGTCACGTTCTCGAGACGCACATTTCTGGGCGCCGAGGCCTGGGCGAAAGCCGTGTGGTCGCGGTTGCGCGACGAGATCATCATAGTCTCGCCATTGGCATTCTCGCCAAGCCCGTAAAGCCGCACGAAGCCCTTGATCCGGCAGTTGCGAATGGTGATGCCGGACGGCGCCTCCCATGCGCCGGAGGCGGTCTTCTTGGAGCGCACGGTAATGGCGGTCTTCTCCTTGCGGGACTTGCCTGCGCTCACGTCGATTGTGCCGCCGCCGCAGTCCAGCACGGATCCCGAGGCCGCACTTCCTTCGAAGATTAGCGGATGGGTGACGACGTCCTCAGAAGAAAGGCGCAGGCTGCAATTGAGCGTGACGGCGTTCGCTCCCGAGGCCTTCAGCTTCGACTGCACATCCGCGTCGCAGGCCGGCTTTTCCGCCACGTTCTCCACGGGTGGCGTCGAGGGCGTCGGGGGCTCCGAAGGCTGGGTCGGCGGATGGACATCGGGCCGCTGGGCGACAGGATAGCCGGGCGCTGTCCTGAGCGCCGCATCGGCAACCATGGCAAGGTCGTTTTGGCAACTGCTCAGGAATAGCCCGATGGCGATCAGGCTTGTAAACTTGATTGGCGCCATCGGAGGGCTCCCGTTCAGATTCCCTCAGGAAATACATGCTTATGCTTAATCGAATCTGAACGCTCCGGAAACCGTGACGGAATCCGGAAGGCGCTGCATCATGCGTCAAAGGCAGGCGGCTCGGATAGCCGCGCCGAAGGCTTCTGGCTCTTGCACCATCATCAGATGACCGGTGCCTGGAATGACTGTTTCGGAGCGGACGCCGGCAGCAACCCACGAGGGCACGTCCCAGTTGGCGCGCGACCACTCTCCGGAAACGAGATGGACGGGCAGGTCGCGGTCAAGCTGCGAGCGGACGATCGAAAGGTAGCTTTCGGCGCCGGTTGCCTCCACCACCGCACGGGCTTGCGCTCGAATCGTCGACGCGGGTTGATTGTCGAGCCATTCTTGGGCAAGTGCGCGGCTCCATTCGGTGACTGTGACATCGGCATCGGCGATCCATGCACCGGGATCAGCCCGGTAACCAGCAATGATATCTTCGACCTCCGAGAGCGGCGTATCGGCGATTTTGCTCGACCAGAAGGCATCCCTGAGAGTGAAATTCCCTTCGACAAGGATGAGCGAGGCGGCAAGTTCCGGATGCCTGTGAGCAAGCAACACGGCGACCGCGCCGCCGACCGAATGGCCGACGACATTGACCTGACCGGACGCATTCCCGTCGATCAATCGTGCGAGGTGGTCCGCCTGGGCTTCGAGCGTGAGACCGTCGGTATTGACATAGCGCCAGCGCCCGTAGCCGAGCAGGTCCGGGGCGACGACGTGATGGGGCGCAATGGTTCTGGTTATGACCGGATCGTTGAGGTGTCCGAACAATCCATGGATGAGAAGGACTGGGTGCTTCAAGGGAGAGGCCTATGTTTCTCGCAATCGCGAATGGATGAGATTTGACCCTCTCACCAGACGAGGTCCAGCCGTTCCAGGCCGTGGAAGTGGAAGCTGTCCTTGACTGGCGGTTCGTCTTTCAGCCGCATGCGGGGCAGGCGCTGGAAGAGGATCGGCAGGGACATGTTAAGTTCCAGCCGCGCAAGCGGGGCGCCGATGCAGAAGTGCAGGCCCGCGCCGAAGGAGAGATTGGCGCACTCGTTGCGGTCGGGCCTGAACATGTCGGGTGCGGAGAACTTGCGCGGATCAACGTTCGCAGCACCGAGCATTAGTCCGATCTTGTCGCCCTTCTTGAGCGCGATGCCCTCTTCGAGCTCGATGTCCGATAACGCATAGCGCTGGAAAATGTGCAGCGGCGCTGAGAAGCGCAGGCATTCCTCGACGGTGCGTTCGGTCGTCTCCGCATTGGCGAAGAGTTCGGCGGGCGGGAACCCGGACTGCAGGATCGTGCGAACCGCGTTGCCGATCTGATGGACGGTCGCCTCGTGGCCAGCGTTCAGAAGCAGCACGGTGGTCGAGACCAATTCGGCCTCCGACAGCCGCTCGCCGTCCTTTTCCGAGGTGATCATGTGAGTGAGCAGGTCATCCGCCGGCATCGTCCTTTTCTCGGCGATGATGCCCTTCAGGTAATCGGCGAATTCGGCGGAAGCCTGGTTGGCATCGACTTGCGTGTCGAAACTCGGATTGAAGACATACATCTTCACCATTCGGTGCGACCAATCGAGCAGGCGAGGGGCCGCTTCTACCGGGATGCCGAGCATGCGCGCGATGATCGTGACGGGGATCGTTTCCGCATAGGTTTTCAGGAGTTCGACCTTTCCATCCTTTTCGAAAGTGTCGATGACCGCGTGCGAAAGCGCTTCGATCTCCGGCCGGAGCTGTTCAATTTGCCGGGACACGAAGGCACGGTTGACGAGCGTCCGCAGCCGAGTGTGCGCCGGCGGCTCCAACTCGAGCAGCGAATGCGCCTCCAGCGCGTCGAAGTCCTTGAGATGCGGCTTCGGTTCAGGCAGGCCGAGTTCTTCCCGCGTCGCAACATGAAGGATCTGGCGGCCGAAACGGCGATCGCGCAAGAGCGCGTTCACCTGATCGTAGCCCGCAAAATACCATTGCTGCTGCTCTTCCCAGAAAAATGCCGGACATTGCGCATGGAGCGCCGCATAGGCCGGAAGCGGATCGCGGAAGAAATCGGGATTGCGAACGTCGAGGCAAACGCGTCGGGCGGGGCCGTCTATGGTGATGCCGGGAACTGGGGACATGATTTCGACTCTTCGGATGCGTTGTCATGGAACGTCTATT
>JAPSJG010000055.1 GCA_031178305.1 Sinorhizobium sp. | reverse complement strand
GAAAGGAGAAAAACATGAAGAGGATTGCTTTGATCTGTGCCAGCCTGCTTCTGCCGGTATCGGTAATGGCGCAAGCGACGGTCGTGCTGCCCGGCGAAGTGAGGACTTATGTGCTTGAGCAGAAGACCCCGTCCGTCACCGTCGAGGGCGAGATCGTCGTTGGACAACCGTTGCCCGAAACCGTGGAGGTTCACACAATTCCCGATCAACCTGAATACGCATATGCGATTGTGAATGATCGGCGGGTCGTCCTAAATCCGTCCACCCGCGTGGTGGTGGAAGTGCTGGAATGATGCAAGTCGGCGAAAGCCGTGCTAGTGCGTCGCGTGAATTCTTGTGAACGCGACGCGCTTGAGAAGCGCATTGTGGTGCGTTCCGCCCCCTCTGGCCGCTGCCTGAGGGGGCGCCGCCATAATCGGCCTCCACCGTCTACCCCATGAAAGCGCCGGGAGGCGAAGATGGAAAATCAGGAATTTAGACTGGCGGCCCATCGGGAAATCCTCATCGCAGTCCTGTCGGCTCTGTCGCGCCGAGAGAATCTCTGGGCGGAAATCAAGCGCACGCTCGATGAGGCCAGGATCGTTCAGGACCATGAAGAGGATCCGGGGGTCGTCCCGTCCGAGGCTTTTGCGAGGCAGAACGCAATGACCGCGGAGATTACGGCCATTCTGCGGGATGCCGCCCTGCGCGCGGCGCTCGATCCGGAAGCGGCGCAGTCAAGCTGAGGCTCCCGATCAGCGCGATTGCTCATGGCCCTCGTCGGAACGATTGCCGCCGAGGGCGGGCATTTCGTAGCGGCGTGCGATCGCCGCTTGCACCTCGGTCTGGAACTCCAGGATCTGCTGACGTATTTCGTTGTCAGCCAGCCCAAGGATCGAAAGTTGCCGAGCAAGCTTGCGGCATTCGCCTTTCCAATAATGGACAGCGGCACTTCCATGGACACGGTCGAGTTCGCGCGCGCAGCGATCGACGTCGCCGACTCGCGCGGCCAGGGGAAAGGCGAAAACCTCGCCGCTGTTGCGCCCAGTCGTCCGTTCGTCCATGTCAATCGCCATCGAATCGCTCCGCATTCGTCTGGAGTCAGGTCTATCGGCAAGATGGTTAACGATTCCTTCGTCGGCTGCCTGCGCGCGTTTCTCCTGCAGGTGCGCCCGCGACGGTTCCGGCTCATCGCTGGGAACAAATCTTCACTATGGAGGTTTAAAGATTGGACCGCGCGGGACAGTTCCCTCTCCGCAAGCCCTACGGACCCGTGCGCTCCTATGTTACTGGTGCACATGACGGGCTCCGCCAGCCTGGCGGAGCCTTTCTTCGACTTTCGTGATATGCGGTACGCACTTCGCGCATGGGCACCTGCACCGGGTGCGCCTTATCACCCTATTCAGACGCGCAAAGGTCGCTGTAGCACTTTGAAAGAACTGCATGTCTCCTTGGATCGAGGACGATTAAGGAGACATGCAGTGGAATTTGGCTCGTGAGGCGTCAGCGGGTGTGCGAAGAATGTGACCCTGTGCTCGCTATCGTCAGGAATGCCTCTCGAGCCGCGGCCACGAAGGCGGCGCGTGCCTCCTCAGGTTTCTTCTCGTGTTTCAGTGCAGCGTTGCAGGAACGTAACGCCAAGTTGTAATATGCACCCTGCCGTAACGGCCATTCGCGCTGTAAGCACGTCTTCGCATCAAGCGGACCAATGACACACCTGCGCCTGCCGTTCAGCAGGGTAACGATCACCGGCTTGCTCCATGGAATCTCGTACAACGCATTTTTGTCCCGCGATGTGTTCGTAGTCGGCTAATCAAAAGCAACCCTCAGTGGCTGCGGATGGAAATGTGCGCCTCTTCGGCCGCCTTGATGAAAGCCCGCCGCGCCTTCTCCGTTCTAACCTTGCCGTGCAGCGCCTGAATGCATGTTCGTTTGGCGGCGGCAAAAGCACGCCCCTCCTTCTGCGGCCAGCGCAGCATCAGAAATTCGACGGCCTCCCGTGTGCTCTTCACGGCGCGATATCCGCCTGCTTCTCCGAGTTCCAATTCGACCGTTTTATCCCACCAGAAACAATGCATGGTTTCAGCCTCATAGCCCATGTAATCCAGGGCAAAACCCGCCGATGGCTACTTTGGTTCCCGCATGGTGAGCGCCGCTGGTGGAACGCGTTCGGTGGGTGGCGGGCCCTGCCACCACTTGACGCGGAGCGAGACCTCGCTAATTAAAGGGGCGCTCCCGCTCTCAGGCATCAGATCGCGGGAGGAACATTGGTGCCGGGCCCCTCTGGCGAGAGTTTACGGCGCTCTCGTGATGTCGGTACCGCCAGCAATCAAGCCGGCGGAATAGCTACCATGAAAATCAACCTCATGCTCGACGCATGTGCCCGTGCGGCTGTGCGTTTTTTCCCTGCAACGAATCTCTCGTCCGCTAACGCGACCACGCGCGCAGGGGAGATTTGCCATGTTTGAGACTCATTCAAAAAAGGGTGCGCTTTATTATTTCAAGTGGGCCTTCATCGTTACGGCCATTGGCCTTCTCCTGGGCGCGTGGGTCGGTTGGCAATCGACCGGTACCCTCAGCGGCATGGCAACCGTTTTCTTCATCTGTGCCGTACTAGCGGTTCTCGAAATTTCGCTCTCCTTTGACAACGCGATCGTCAATGCCAACAAACTCAAGGACATGAGGCCGGAGTGGCAGCACCGGTTCCTGACCTGGGGCATCATCATTGCCGTCTTCGGCATGCGCATCGTTTTCCCGCTGCTGATCGTCGTCATTGCAGCGAATATCGGGCCGATCGAGGCGATCATTCTGGCGGCGGTGCGGCCCGAGGAATACGCACGCATCATGCACGAGGCGCATCTGCCGATCGCCGCGTTTGGCGGCACATTCCTGATGATGGTCGGGCTCAGCTATTTCTTCAACCACGAGAAGGATGTCCACTGGATCGTGTGGCTCGAGCGGAAGATGGCCCGCTTTGCGACCGTCAAGGGGGTGGAGATCGCCTTCGTGCTGAGCCTGATCCTCTGCTTTTCATCTTTCCTCGAAGGAGAGGAAGCGACGGTCTTCGTCCATGCCGGCATCTACGGCCTGCTTACCTTCCTGCTGGTTGAAATCGTCGGCGGCATGCTTGATGCCTCGCAGCAAACCATGAGTGCTGCGGCCAAGGGCGGTTTCGGTGCATTTCTCTATCTGGAAGTGCTCGATGCCAGCTTCTCCTTCGACGGCGTCATCGGCGCCTTCGCGTTGACGCAGAACCTCTTCATCATCGCCATCGGCCTCGGCATCGGGGCGATGTATGTCCGCTCCATGACGATCATGCTGGTCGACAAGGGCACGCTCAGCGCATACCGCTACCTGGAACATGGCGCATTCTATGCAATCCTGATCCTGTCGGTGGTCATGTACTTCCAGACCCTGGTGCACATTCCGGAAATCGTCACAGGCTTGGGCGGCGCCGGCCTCATCGGGCTCTCGCTGTGGTCGTCGATCCGCTACAACAGGGAGCACGCGCGAGGGGATGTGAGCCGAGACGCCCGCGAGCGTCTGCATGCGGAGGCCTGATGGCAACGCGTTCTCAACAATCGGGCCCGGTGAGATTCGCCGGGCTCGCATCTGGACTTCGGCGCTGAATCTCGATCGATCTGCGTCAATGCAGTCCAGTGCGGCGCGGTTAGCCTGAAACCGTTCCACTGGGAGGCTTTCAGTTCCGCAACCTTCTCATTCCCGCAGAGGGTTCGCCGCTTGCCGCGCTCGCCGTGGATGCAAGCCAGTATCGCTTCGGCTCGGGGAAAACACTTTTCTTGCCGCCGCCGGAAAAGGGCCAAAGTTTCGCGCAATGCCCGCTTTGAAGGGGGAGCATCGACGCTCGCCACCGGAGAAAGACGTGGAGGAAAGCGTTGAACGTTAGCCGAAACGACCTTGCATTGATTGCAGTCATGCGCCGCTACTTCGAGGCGAAGGATGGGGCGAACGCGTTGAAGGGGCGGCTGGAAGCCGCGCGAAAGGAGGCCGGTGACGAGATCGGCCGGTTCTACGATCCGCGCATGAACGCTCTTTATGCCGAAGACATCCTCGCTTGGCACCGGCTTCGTAAGGAAATGGAAGAATTAATGAGCCTTGCAGCACGTTGGGGCGGGGGCGGTACTATCGAGGATTGGCATGCGGCGGACGAGCCTGCGGCCGGCACCGTCCATTTGCTGGGAATTCACGCGTTAGCCGATTGATGCGGAAAAAGTGATCGGTGCAAGGCTGCCCGGACGGCCTGCACCACCGCCAGGGTGGCGATGACCGCCAGCGGCGCGGCAAGGAAGATTGCCGCGGCTACGCTACAATTCGTCGAAGGCAATCGCGCCACTGACCCCGTCTACGAGAAAGAGTGCGATCAGCGCCGTCAATAGCCGCAGCTTGTTGCGAGCGGCGCGCACGGGCGCGGCCTGGAAATTCCGGCTGCGCTGCGGCTCCAGTAAAGGAGTTTGCCGATTGCGATGCCGGCATCGGTGACGAAGCCGGTTACGTGCGTCGTTCGGATCCGTTTCCGTATATTCCGCCTGCAATTCTAGGCGCCGTTCCAGTTGATGAGAATTGCCGAGGTGGCCGCGCCGGCAATGAAAGAAGACAGCGCCACGAGCCCGACGGCAACCAGCGTAATTGCCGGCGATATTGTCGGCGATCGCCGAGATGATGCCCGACCTGTGCGGCGTATAGCGATGGACGGCCATGAAGCCGCCGCATTCGCGGCGCCCGCGATGAATGCAAAAGGCGAGGTGCCGGTCGGTCGCCTCCTTGCGTTCCTTCGCTGTGAGACTCCTCAGATATTTTTTCATGGGCGACTGGCAGCGCGCAGAGGTAGCAGAGTGGCAAGTTGCAATATCGTCGACGTCAGGGGGAGCTCCCGCTGTTCATCCTGTATTCGGCATAAGTGTAATAATTTTGCAACCGCTGCCGGCAAGGTTTTGAAGAAGTGGCCTGCTCTGGCGGATGGCGATGGTCGAGGTGGTGAGTTCGCAATGGCTGGTGGTGGTCAAAGGGCTAACTTTCAAATAGACAACTGTTTCCCGGGGAACAACTCTTCCTTGCGGCACTTGAAAGGATAGCCCCGTGAGATTCGAGCGTCGGGACAAATAATGACAGAGCACCCCTATCCACCAGCACTCCGCTGCCCAAGCCATCTTGGAATGACCGCGCATGTCGACAAGGAGATTACAACCAGTGCCTGAGCTTTCGGGAACATCGAACGGGCGGAACATCGATCCGGCGTCCGCGCTGCGCGGTTGCCGGACCGCCTTTATCGGCGTCGGGATCGCCAGCGCGCTGGTCAATATCCTTTATCTTACCGGCTCGTTCTTCATGCTGGAGGTTTACGATCGGGTCCTGCCGAGCCGAAGCATTCCGTCACTGGTTGCGCTGAGCCTGCTTGCCTTGCTGCTTTATGGCTTCCAGGGGGCTTTCGAACTGATCCGCGGGCGCATGCTGGTGCGCATTGCCGGCGCGCTCGACGAGAGCCTTAGCGCACGCATCTACCGGGCGCTCGTGAAGGTGCCGCTTAAGCTCCGAATGCAGGGCGACGGCCTTCAGGCGCTCCGCGATTTCGATCAGGTTCGATCATTCCTGTCGGGCACCGGCCCGGCGGCTTTGTTCGATCTGCCCTGGCTGCCCTTCTACGTGGCCATCTGCTTTCTGTTCCACCCGGTCATCGGCTACGTCGCGATCGGCGGCGGCCTCGTGCTGTCACTCCTGACCTATCTCACCAATCGCAGCACCCAGGCGCCTGCCAGGAAAGCATCGGAAGCCGGCGGCCAGCGCAATGCCTTCGCCCAGGCCTCACAGCGCAATGCGGAGGTGGTCCAGGCAATGGGCATGACCGGACGCCTGACCCGCCTTTGGGAAGGCCGCAACGCGGAGTTTCGTGATCACAACAGGCGCACGTCCGACATTGGCAACGGTTACGGTGCCCTGTCGAAGGTCTTCCGCATGGCATTGCAATCCGGCGTGCTTGCGGCAGGCGCAGTCCTCGTCATCGAGGGTGAGGCCTCGCCGGGCATCATCATCGCCGGTTCGATCCTGACGGCGCGGGCGCTTGCCCCTGTCGAACTCGCGATCGGCAATTGGCGCGGCTTCGTTTCGGCGCGCCAGAGCTGGGAGCGCCTCAAGGAATTGCTCAAGGTTCTGCCGGAAGCCGAGGCGCCTCTGGCGCTGCCGAGCCCGCGCGAAAGTTTGAGCGTCGAAGGATTGGCGAGCGGGCCGCCTGCGGCGCAGCGCCTGATCTTCACCGACATCAGTTTCACCGTGCGCGCCGGCAGCGCACTCGGCGTCATCGGCCCGAGCGGTTCCGGCAAGTCGTCGCTGGCGCGCGCGCTCATCGGTGTCTGGCCGGCCTATCGCGGCTCTGTGCGTCTCGACGGCGCGGCCCTCGATCAATGGGACAGCGACGCGCTTGGCGCGCATATCGGCTACCTGCCGCAGGATGTCGAGCTTTTCGCCGGAACGGTGGCGCAGAACATCTCCCGCTTTGCCGAGGATGCGACGCCGGAGGCGGTCGTCGCTGCCGCCAAGGCGGCTCGGGTAAACGATCTCATCCTCCGTCTTCCGAACGGCTATGATACCGAGATCGGAGAGGGTGGTGCCGCCCTTTCGGCCGGCCAGCGCCAGCGCGTCGCACTTGCGCGAGCGCTTTATGGCGATCCACTCCTCATTGTCCTGGACGAACCGAATTCGAATCTCGACGCGGAAGGCGAGCAGGCCTTGAGCGAAGCGATCATGAATGTGCGGGCTCGCGGCGGCATCATCGTCGTCATCGCCCACAGGCCGAGCGCGCTCGCCAGTGCCGACCTCGTCTTGATGATGAACGAGGGACGCATGCAGGCTTTCGGCCCGAAGGAGGAGGTGTTGAGCAAGGTGCTTCGGCCGCAGCCAGTGAGAACGCCGGCTCTCAAGATCGGAGCGGAAGGGCAGGAGGCCGCAAATTGATCGAGAGCAGGAATCATCAGCCAAGCGCACGGCGTTCGCTCGGCCGCCATATGGTCGGCATCTCCGTGCTCGCATTGGCCCTCGTGGCCGGCGTCGGCGGCTGGGCCGCGACGACGGAGCTGTCGAGCGCGATCATCGCCGGCGGAGTTGTCGTGGTCGATGACAACGTCAAGAAGGTCCAGCACCTGACCGGCGGCATCGTCGGCGAACTCAAGGTCAAGGAGGGCGACCGGGTCGAGGCGGGCCAAGTTCTGATCCGCCTGGACGGCACCACCGTCCGTGCCAACCTCGCGATCGTCGAAAGCACGCTGGCGCAGCTTTATGCCCGAAGGGCGCGGCTTCAGGCCGAGCGGATCGGCGCGCCCGCCTTGGAGGTCGATGAAAATCTCGCAAGTTTCGTTTCCGGCTCGGCCGCGGCGAAACTCATCGAAGGTGAGAAGAAGCTGTTTGCGAACCGCCGCTCCGCACTCGCCGGGATGAAGAGCCAACTCGCATCGAGAAGGGCCCAGCTCGCCGACGAGATCGAAGGGCTGACGGTGCAGTTGAAGGCGATCGAGGATGCGCTGACGCTGATCGATCAGGAATTGGCGGGCGTCGCTTCCCTCTATGGCCAAGGTCTGGTGCCGATGCAGCGCGTGACCACCTTGAAGCGGCAGCGTGCAGAACTCGAGGGCGATCGCGGGAGGTACATCGCCGCCCGTGCACAGGCCCGCGGAAAGTCCAGCGAAATCGATTTGCAAATCCTGCAGCTCGACGAAGACCGGCGCTCCGAGGCCTCCAAGGAGCTGACCGATGTCGAGGCGAAGGTCGCCGAATATGAGGAGCGTCGCACTGCCACGACCGACCAGTTGCGCCGGCTCGACATCACCGCGCCATTGTCCGGCCGCGTCTACCAGCTCGCCGTCCATACGGTGAACGGGGTCATCAATCCCGGCGAGACGCTGATGCTAGTCGTTCCGGAGGCGGATGACCTGACCGTGGAAGCGAGGGTGGCTCCGCACGACATCGACCAGATCCGTGTCGGCCAGCCGGTCGAGATCCGTTTCAGCGCTTTCAACCAGCGCACCACGCCCGAAGTCGAAGCGGAAGTGGTGACGGTTGCACCCGACCTCGTCACCGACGAGCGCAGCGGCACCAGCTATTACCCGCTGCGCATCCGACCGAAGCCGGAAAGCCTCGCCAAGCTTACCGGCCTCTCGCTCTATCCCGGGATGCCTGCGGAGGTCTTCATCAAGATTGCCGACCGCACGGTCATCTCCTATCTGACGAAGCCGCTGTCGGATCAGATGCGTCACGCCTTTCGGGAGGACTGAGAGCCGGGTTCGGCGCCGCTCTTGCTGCTCCGGGAGGCGCGCGGCGGTGCCGAAAGCTGCTGGCTGGAGGCGTCGTGACGGTGTCGTGCGCAAAATCCTGCCAGATTCGGGGTGCCGAGCCATTTTCGTGATTGGACTTCGCGGCCGGTTGGAGTCACGCTTAGCAGGCCTATGAGGCAGAAGGGGGACCAACTATCGTCAGTGTAGGAGGTCACAATGAAGCATCATGCAATCGACGAACTGCAGATCGTCGCTGAGGTCAAGCAGGACTTTCCGCGTCGCGCTCTGACGCGCAGCGAGCGCCTGGAACGTTGGGCGGAACTCCTGGAACGGAATCCTCAAAGACGGCTTTCGACGTTGCACGAGACCGAGTATCAGCCGGCGCGCGTACGCGCGACCATGCGCGGTGACGGCACGCCGATCTCCGTCGCATTCGAGGATCCGGTCCTTCGGACGGCCGGGCTGGAGAATGACAGCTACGGTGAGGCGAAGCGGTTCTTCGAGCTGAGCGACGAGCAATTGCACAAGGTCATCTGCTACTGCCATTTTGGTGCGACGGTCAGCGCATCGACGGCCGCAAGGCACATTCGTGCCATGCTTGTCGAGAAGCAGCCGGGCCTATTTGCTCGCCTGCGCCAGATTTTCGTCGGCTAAGGCAGGCGCGACATATAGCAGGGTGGTCAAAGCGGTGAGGCAGCCGCGGGGGGTCGGTTGCGATCGATTCCTCCGAGCTGCCGATGCCGCTGCGCAGCGGTTCGTCCTGGTCAGACGCAAAGAGTTTTTGCGCCCGCAAGCCTGGCGCCGAAATCGGCGCAGCGGAGCTTTGATTATCTACCGGCGGCGTTAGCGGGGGAGGCACTTCGTCGCTACAGGGCCGTGTGTCGTTTGACGCAGTTGGTCGCGGTGGCGGCGAAGTGCGGCGCGCCGACAGGCGGGCCGTAGAAAAGCTCGCCGACGTGTGACTTCTGAAATGGGTTGCTCGGGTCGGGCCGATCCACTGCGGTCGGGCCAGGCGGGTTTCAAGGCGGTAAGTCGACCCTTGTGACCGGAAAGCCTCGTAGGTGCAGGGTGGGCTTGAACATCGCCCGCTCCGGTCTGCTGGCCGTGCGTCCGATCGGGCGCGCGGCGGCTGCGTCCGACACCCTTTGGCATGTTGCTGTCCCGCAGCAGGCTGTTTCCTTGGCAGATCGCCTGATATCGAAATCGGGTTGATTTCGCCGGCCGGCCGCACGATTTTCATGTGATCTGAAACTGCGGAGGCTATTGCGATGCGGCAGTCAGTGCACCGTTACCATATCTTCGAAACTGCAGCCGGTTTTTGCGGCATCGCCTGGAGCGACTACGGCATCACGCGCTTCCAACTGCCGACGAAGAGCGCGGACGCGACGGAACGGCTATTGCGGCGGCGTCTTGCCGACGCCGAACCGGGGACGCCCCCGGCTCGGGTGGAGGAGGCGGTTTCTGCCGTGCGGCGCTATTTCGAGGGAAAGGAGACGGATTTCTCCGCATTTGAGCTCGACCTCACAGGTCAGGACGCCTTCTTCAGACAGGTCTATTTCGCCGCACGGAGAGTCCCATGGGGACACACGACCACTTACGGGGCGCTGGCGAGGAGGCTCGGAGCGGGCCCGGAAGCCGCACGCGATGTCGGCCAGGCAATGGCCAGGAATCCGGTGGCGCTGATCATCCCCTGCCACCGGGTGCTTGCCGCCGGAGGCAAGATCGGCGGTTTTTCAGCCCCGGGCGGTTCGTCCACCAAGCTGCGCATGCTCGAAATGGAAGGCGTTCGCATCGGAGCGCCGGAGCCCGCTCAGCAATCCTTGGCATTTTGATCCCCACACAAAACTGCAGTAGCCGGAGGTCGCAATGCAATCGGAGGCACTCTTGACCTCGACCCGCGACAGCGAGGGGACGTGGCCGTTACGTCAGCGGAAACTGCTGGACTGGCTGGTGAACGAGACACGTGGCGAACGCTTCATCGACAATATCTTCGTGGAAATGTGCGAGCGGCTGTCGCAGGCCGGCGTGCCGGTTGCTCGCGCCACGCTCCATTTCCGGATTCACAATCCGCAATGGATCGGCGCGCGTATCCTGTGGCGAAAGGGCCTATCGGAGGCTGAGATCGATACCTACGACCACGGCACCGAAGACACATCGCAATATTTGAACAGCCCTCTTTACGAGATCTACAATGGCGCATCCGAGGTGCGGTGCCATCTAGACGATGCCTCCGCCGACGGCCCCGACTATCCGCTCTACGGCGAACTCAGGGCTGAGAGGCTCACCGATTACATCGCCTGGCCGCTCGAACACACGCTCGGCAAACGGCACGTCGTCACCTTCTCCAGCGACAGGCCTGGCGGTTTCGGCGATGACGATGTTGAACTTTTCGCGGACCTGCTGCCAGCGCTTGCACTTGTGAGCGAAATAAGGCTGAAGAACAGACTCGCCAGAACGCTTCTCGAAACCTATGTCGGGCCGCATGCAAGCGAACAGATCCTCGCAGGCGCGACGAGGCGCGGCACCGGGGTTACGGTGGGCGCCGCCATCCTGATCTGTGACCTTCGTGACTTCACGAGGCTATCGGACCTATGGCCGCGCGATGACGTGATCGACCTCTTGAACGGCTATTTCGACGCGATGTCGGAGCCGATCGAGCGGCATGGCGGGGAAATCCTGAAGTTCATGGGCGACGGGCTTCTGGCGATCTTCCCGCTCAGCGACCCTTGTGCCTGCAACAATCTGCTCGGTGCTATCGCCGAAGCGCAGGCCGCCCTCGTCAAGCTCAACGAGGCGAACCGCCGCAAGGGCCACGATCCGCTCGGCTACGGCATCGGCGTTCATGTCGGGGACGTGATGTACGGCAACATCGGTTCGCGAAAACGCCTCGACTTCACCGTTATAGGGCCGGCCGTCAACATTGCCTCCCGGCTTGAAAGCCTTACCAAGGAACTCAAGCGTCCGGTCCTTCTTTCGCGAGCCTTCGTGGAGAAAGCGGGATGCGCAGCACAACTGGAACAGCTCGGCTCCTATTCCTTGAGAGGGCTCGACGAGCCGGTCGAGATATTTGCTTTCTCCGGCAGAAAGTAGCCGAGCGGTCGGGCCGGAGCGCTCGCTTGTTGCGGGCCGCCATGTCGCATCCTCGCTGCGCTCCTGAATCGCGCCACTCGAGGCGCTTCAGTGAAAGCTTATGAGCAACGGCCGCATAAGCGAAATAGATCGGCGCGATATTCGAATTTGTTTGCGTTGATGCATCTTTCCCCTTCCTTTTTCAAAACCGCTTTACATCCGCGGCGCCGTTTGGTTTGTCAGGCGCTGTCATTTGTTACCATCGCCTGGAGGAGCAGAATGAAATTATTGCGTTACGGGCCCGAAGGGGCGGAAAAGCCGGGCGTACTCGATGCCGATGGCCGCATTCGCGATCTCTCCGGCGTGATCGCCGATATTGCAGGTCCGGCAATCGCCGACTTCGACTGGGCGCGCGGTCTAGAGATCGAGAGTCTGCCGGTGGTCAATGGCTCGCCGCGGCTCGGCGCCTGCGTCGCGGGCACCGGCAAGTTCATCTGCATCGGCCTCAACTATGCGGATCACGCTGCCGAATCCGGTCTCGAGGTTCCCCCGGAACCGGTTGTCTTTATGAAGGCGATCTCGGCTATCACCGGTCCGAACGACAATGTCATCATTCCGCGCGGCTCGGTCGCCACCGACTGGGAGGTCGAACTCGGCGTCGTCATCGGAAAGAAGGCGAAATACGTGACGCTGGCGGAAGCGATGGACCATGTCGCCGGCTACTGCGTTATCAACGATGTCTCGGAGCGCGATTTCCAGACGAAACGGTCAGGCCAATGGACCAAGGGCAAGTCCTGCGATTCATTCGGGCCGATCGGTCCGTGGCTCGTCACCCGCGACGAAATCGCCAATCCGCAGAGCCTCAGAATGTGGCTGACCGTCAATGGCGTGACCAAGCAGAACGGTACGACCGAAACCATGGTCTATGGCGTCTCCTATCTCGTCAGCTATCTTTCGCAGTTCATGACGCTGCACCC
>JAPSJG010000498.1 GCA_031178305.1 Sinorhizobium sp. | reverse complement strand
CGCGCGGTCCTCCTGCGTCTTATCGACGAGTTCGGCTCGGACGTTCGCCAGCTCTATTCGCCGGAGCATCAGTCGGCGGGCTGCATCAGCGGATACGGCCGCGACGGCGGTGCAAAGGACTTTCCGCTCATGCGCTGCTCGATCGCGGTTCTGACATTGCCGGAAGGCTTCATTCTCTCCGACAGCCAGACGGTGAGCAAGAGGATCGCCGAGATCAAGGCGCGCGCCAAGGCAAGCAAGGACGGACTGGTCGTGGAATTGCTCGACGATCAATGAGCAACGGACGAAACACGCCCTTTCCGGAGCGCCGAGCCGACGATAGGTATAGGCGGACTGTCTTTGCGAGGAAGCCGCCATGAGCCTGCCGAATGAAACGCTCCCGACTGAAATGACCTATGTGGACCTCCAGAGCCCGGGCGGCGCGGAGAACATGGCGTTGGCGCGCGGCCGGCTGCCGGAGGTCGCTCCCGGCGACATGCTGATCCGCGTCGAGGCGTTCGGCGTCAACCGGCCGGACATTCTGCAGCGCAAGGGCGACTATCCGCCGCCGCCCGGCGCAAGCCCAATCCTCGGTCTCGAAGTGGCCGGCGAAGTGGTTGCTCTTGGAGAGGGCGCTACGGGTTTCTCGGTCGGCGACCAGGTGTGCGCGCTTGCCAATGGCGGCGGCTATGCCGAATATTGCGCCGTGCCGGCGACGCAGGCGCTCCCCTGGCCGAAGGGCTATGACGCGGTTAAGGCGGCGGCCCTGCCGGAAACCTTCTTCACCGTCTGGGCCAATGTCTTCGACATGGCCGGCCTGAAGCGGGGCGAGACGATCCTCGTTCACGGCGGCTCGAGCGGCATCGGCACGACCGCAATCCAGCTTGCCAAGGCTTTCGGCGCCGAGGTGATGGCAACAGCCGGCAGTGCGGCGAAGTGCACGGCTTGCGAAACACTCGGCGCGAAGCGAGCGATCAATTATCGCGAGGAGGATTTCAAGCAGGTCGTGCTCGAGTCGACCGGGGGCCGGGGGGTCGATGTCATCCTCGATATGGTCGGGGGTCGCTATTTCGGCCGCAACCTCGCTTCGCTCGCCAAAAACGGGCGCTTGTCGATCATCGGTTTTCTCGGCGGCGCGCGCGTCGAAGACGCCAACATCGCGCCCATCTTGGCGAAGCGGCTGATGGTGATGGGATCGGCGCTGAGACCGCGCACCGCGGCTGAGAAACAGGCGATCCGAGATGGGCTTGCCGCCAAGGTCTGGCCGCTCCTGGAGGCGGGCGAGGTGGCGCCGGTTATCCATGCGGTCCTGCCATTCGAAGAGATCGCCGACGCGCACCGCCTGATGGAGGAGGGCGACCATATCGGCAAAATCGTAATGCGGCTCGCCTGAATCTTACGACAATGGCCCTTGCATCGCTGCCCAGAACGCTTACCTTGGGGATAACGGCAATAACAGAAAGGAAGGTGATCCAATGTCTAGTGAGATTTCGGACCTCGTGACGGGCATGGGAGAGGTGAAGGACGCGAGGCAGCCCTCGGCCTGATCGCCGCCTTCCTTGGGCCTTTCGGCCCGGCCTGCACAGGCCAAAACTCATGGAAGGGCCGCCCAGAGCGGCCCTTTTCCTTTGTGTGCATTCGTTCGTTTCAAATACCGAGGCGGCCGATTGCCGGTATCTTGATGCCGGGTCTTGCGATTTCGATGCCGGCCACCAATCCCATGAAATGCAGTTCCAGACCGCTGCGCCAGCCCGCGGAAATGCCGGCGAGGCCGTAGAGTGTGGCATGCAGGTCGCGGCCGTCGGCATCGATCTGGAAGAGTTTGCCCTCCGGCAGGTAGTCGCGCCCGACGGCATCCGGCGGAAGCACGGCGTCGAGTTCGGGTACCGAGCGCAGCACATGGGCGACGAAAGTGTTGGAATTCGGGCCCGGCCAGAGGCGATAGGCGCCGGGGGTGGCATAGGGGTAGGCGGCAATTGCCTCTTCGACCTTCGGGATCAACCGCCTGGCCATGTCGCCCGTGACGGCGACGACGATGTGCGGCTCGTTCGAATACCAGCGGCCGTCAGCATCGTAGGCGTTGTTGCGGATCGGCTTGCCCCAGCCGACCTTTTCATAGCGGTCATAGGCGGACGCGCCCTCGCTCTTGGTCACGATCCAGGCGTGGCTCGCCACCGCACCCTTCATCCCACCGGTCGTCGCCGAGAGGACGTATATCGCCGCGTCCGGGCTCGCCGTCGCTTGAGGCAATATGCCGGCGGAAGACCAGTCCGCATCCCGCCAACTCTGCGGCCGCTCCTTGAGGTACCAGAAACCCGCCGATGAAAGGGCCGGCACGAGGTAGATAAGGGCGAAAGCGAGTGCAAGCCGGCGGAGTATTTTCATGGGCTTTCTTCTGCTGCTGCAATGTTGCTAAAAGCAGAACCAAATTTGGAATTTTGAGGGCAATATATGTCGAATCCCGTCGTGGTTGAAGTGATGCGGGGAAATCTGGTCGAAAGCCGCCATCGAGGGATGGTTGTCGCCGTCGACACCGAGGGCAGGCCGGTCTTTGGGCTCGGCGATGTGGAAGCGGGCGTGTTCCCGCGATCTGCGTGCAAGGCGATGCAGGCGCTGCCGCTGGTGGAGAGCGGCGCTGCCGATGCCTACGGTTTTGGTGCAAAGGCCCTGGCGCTCGCCTGCTCCTCGCATTCCGGCGAACCGGAGCACGTCGCGCTGGCGGCGGAAATGCTCGCGGCAGCCGGCCGCGACGTCAGCGCGCTCGAATGCGGCGCCCACTGGTCGAGCGATCAGCCGACGCTGATGCAGCAGGTCCGCACGCTCGAAAAGCCGAACGCGCTCTACAACAATTGCTCGGGCAAGCATGCGGGCTTCATCTGCGCCTGCTGCCATTCCGGCGCCGAACCCGCCGGCTATGTCGGTTACGATCATC
>JAPSJG010000497.1 GCA_031178305.1 Sinorhizobium sp. | reverse complement strand
TCAACAGAGGCAGGATACCGACAAAGGCGTTCGGGCAACGGGAATCGGCCGTTTTTCAGCGACCCCAACAGAATCAACACGCATGGATTCGCGAATCGAGAAAGGCGCTAGGTGCGTTGATCGAGTCTGGCGCGGCGCTCTTTGGGTGGGGATTGGGCGCGGCACCGACTCGCGTCACTCTCTTGCCATGCGGAACCGATCACACGGAATCCGTGCGAGAAGGCCGAGCGGCGGCGTCCGGCCTGGCAATGTCTATCAAAAAAGTCAGTGCTTACCACAAGCGTTTGTTCGCGAAGGCCATGCCAGAGCCAGACTTGAAGGAAAGCGCCGCTTGAGATCGTTTGTCGATCCCACGTAGACGTCTCCGTTACCAATCTCAGGAAATAAACACACCACATGGGCGAAGGGTGGCGGAGAAGAAGGGATTCGAACCCTCGATACCGTTTCCGGTATACTCCCTTAGCAGGGGAGCGCCTTCGACCACTCGGCCACCTCTCCGTTAGCGCCTGACTAGTGTCACTGCGCCGTCAATGCAAGATTTTTTTGTCGGATCTCAGGAAAACCTGCCATTTTCGCTTGCCGCAGGGGACAGGGTGTTGCCGCCTGGCGTTCAAGGCTCGACGATCCGCCGCTCGACTGCGCGCGTCGTCGTCGAAGCCCGGCGCGACGACCTGGCCCCACGGATGCGGATCGACAAGGCTGAAGCAAGTCCGATTGCGGAAAGTCCCCCAATCTTCGCCGGGGGCTGGCATACAAGCGCGATCAACGGCGAGATGAAAGGAGCGATATTCCCGAGGCCTCGCGATGTCGATGATCATGCATCTCGCGCAAGGAAGATCCGGCCGGGCGGCCGTTTCCTATCCGCATTATGTCATAGAGCGTCCCTGCCGCATTCTCGTCATCGGCAGCCAGTTCAAGGCCAAGACCAAATATCAGGCACTGCTGCGCCACATATCGATCGGCGGCGCAATGCTCGACTTCAACGCCGCGATCATGCTGCCGAAGCATTTCTTCCTGGAGATCGACGGCTTCAACGAGGAGATCGGCTGCACCGAGGTGCACCGCAATGGGCCAGAGCTCGGCGTGCGCTTCAACATGCTGCTCGCGCGGGAATCCCTGCGCCGGCTGATCCGTCTGCAGTTTGCAAGCGGGCTCTAGGCCCGGTCCATGGGATTGGATGGAAGAGGTGCGGGCCGGCCGAAACGACGTCAGGGCAGACTGGCAACGGCGCTGATTAGATTTTTATTGAATGTCTTCAAGAGATTGCAAGATTGCCGATGGAAACTGGCCCTCGGCCTTCACCGCTCACGTGCGCACGGGGCACCGGCAAATGACTTGCCGGCATTCAACTCCATGGCTATTGCGGAGTGACGGGCACTGCAGGCTAAGCCGCTGGCCCCGTCCTCCGGCGTGGCCCTCATGCCGGAGAAGACGCATGCTGCAGTCGACAATGTATTCGCTTGTTTCTTCTCCGCTCTACGAGCAGCGCTATGAGCGGTTTGCCATCGCCCACGCGGGAACGCTGATGTCTGTGCAGCCGGGGCTTGGAGGCGTATCAATCCGCGCCTGCAGGATGATCGAGATCTCGCGAGGCGGCGCGCGGCTCTCCGTCGGCACGACCATCGGCCTGCCGCAGCACTACTATCTTCACATAGTGGGAACGAACCGCAAAATCGGCTGCGCCGAGATCCACCGGGCGGGAGACAACATCGCGGTACACTTCATCAAATCGATCGACGAATCGTTTCTCCACCAAATCGTCCGCCATGACTATTTCACCGGCCGGGCCAATGACTTCAGGTCAGGGGACGGCTACCGGCCCTCGGACGAGCACGCCGCTTTGCTGATGACCACGAGAACTACCTGAGTTAGCCGATCTTTCTTTGCGCAAGCGGATTCCGATTTGCGCTCATATACGATAAGTTCTGCGGCGCATTTCGTCCGGGGTTGTCCACATGTCCGCCTTCTCGCGCTTTACGCCGCTCGTCCAATCCTTGCCGGCCACCGTTCCTTTCGTCGGACCGGAAGCCATCGAGCGGCAGCGCGGCCGAGGGATCGCCGCCCGGATCGGGGCCAACGAGAGCGGCTTCGGTCCGGCCCCTTCGGTGCTGCTTGCGATCCGGGAGGCCGCCGCCGAGACATGGAAATATGCGGACCCGGAAAACCACGATCTGAAACAGGCGCTGGCCAGTCATCTCGGAACGTCCCCGGCCAATATCGCCATCGGGGAAGGTATTGACGGGCTGCTTGGCCAGATCGTCCGCCTCGTCCTCGAGCCTGGCATGCCGGTCGTGACGTCGCTCGGAGGCTATCCGACCTTCAACTATCACGCCGCCGGCCATGGCGGCCGACTGGTGACCGTGCCCTATCTCTGCGACCGGGAAGACCTCGATGGGCTCCTTGCCGCCGTCAAGCGTGAGAAGGCGCCGCTCGTCTATTTCGCCAATCCGGACAATCCCATGGGCAGTTGCTGGCCAGCCGATCGCATCGTCGAATTCGCCGCCGCCGTGCCGGAAACGACGCTGCTCATCCTCGACGAAGCCTATAGCGAAACCGCACCGCCCGATTCGGTGCCGTCGATCAATAGCCTGATCGACCGGCCGAATGTGATACGCACCCGGACCTTCTCCAAGGCCTATGGTCTCGCGGGCGCGCGCGTCGGCTATGTGCTCACCACACCCGGCACGGCCCAGGCCTTCGACAAGATCCGCAATCATTTCGGCATGAACCGTGTCGGCGTCGCGGCGGCGATCGCCGCGCTCGCCGACCAGGCGTATCTGAAGGAGGTTGTCCCCAGGATCGCAAGTTCGCGCGACCGAATCTCCGCAATCGCTCGCGACAACGGGCTCTTGCCGCTTGCCTCCGCCACGAATTTCGTCGCCGTCGATTGCGGGCGGGATGCGGCCTATGCC
>JAPSJG010000496.1 GCA_031178305.1 Sinorhizobium sp. | reverse complement strand
GATAATTGCGCCCGTCCGCGCCCCGGTGCACGTGGCGCGGCGCGACCTCGATGCCGCCGAAGTGGATGCCGGGAAAATCCCGCATGAACTCGTCGTGATTGCCCGGAATGTAGACGATGCGCGTACCTTTGCGGGCCTTGCGCAGAAGCTTCTGGACGACGTCGTTGCACTGCGGCGGCCAGAACCAGCTGCGCTTCAGCCGCCAGCCGTCGACGATATCGCCGACGAGGATGATGGTCTCGGCATCGTGGTGGCGCAGGAAATCGAGGAGATAGTCGGTCCTGGCCGCCTTCGAGCCCAGGTGGACGTCGGAAATGAAAAGTGTTCGCAATTTCCGGACGGGGTTCGGTTCTGATACCGCTGCCGCTGCCATGCGAGCCTCGCCTTGCTGGAGCCATTTGCCGCCCGTCAAAACCAGACTCGTGTTTCAGGAAGATGACACCGGCCGTCCTTGCCCGAACCCGACATGGAACCGACCATAAGCGAAAACTATACGTCACGCGGAAATCGTGCCAAAAGGCGACCATTCGGAAATTGAGGAACGCAAGGTATGAACACGGGCGACAAAGCGAAATCCCAGACGGTCCCAGCAAGCGGAGATATCGACCAGCAGGCACTCTTCTTCCATCGCTATCCCCGCCCCGGCAAGCTCGAAATCCAGCCCACCAAGCCGCTCGGCAACCAGCGCGACCTGGCGCTCGCCTATTCGCCCGGCGTTGCCGCCCCCTGCCTTGCCATCAGGGACAATCCGGAATCCGCCGCCGATTTCACGGCGCGCGGCAATCTCGTCGCCGTGGTCTCCAACGGCACGGCCGTGCTCGGTCTCGGCAATATCGGCCCGCTTGCCTCCAAGCCGGTGATGGAGGGCAAGGCCGTCCTCTTCAAGAAATTCGCCGGCATCGACGTTTTCGACATCGAGATCGATGCGCCCGCCGTCGAACGCATGGTCGATGTTGTTTCGGCGCTCGAGCCTACTTTCGGCGGCATCAATCTCGAGGACATCAAGGCGCCCGAATGTTTCGAGGTCGAACGGCGCCTCAGGGAGAAGATGGAAATCCCCGTCTTCCACGACGACCAGCACGGAACCGCGATCATCGTCGCCGCTGCCGTGCTCAACGGCCTTGAACTGGCCGGCAAGGATATCGCCAAGGCGAAGATCGTCGCCTCCGGTGCGGGAGCTGCGGCTCTTGCCTGCCTCAATCTCCTGGTCACGCTCGGCGCAAAGCGCGAGAACATCTGGGTCCACGACATCGAGGGCCTCGTCTACAAGGGCCGCGAAGTCCTGATGGACGAATGGAAGGCCGTCTACGCGCAGGAGAGCGACAATCGCGAGCTGGCCGACAGCATCGGCGGCGCCGACGTTTTCCTCGGACTATCGGCCGCCGGCGTGCTCAAGCCGGAACTCTTGGCGCAGATGGCGGAGAAGCCGCTGATCATGGCGCTTGCCAATCCGACGCCGGAAATCATGCCGGAGGTCGCCCGCGCCGCGCGGCAGGACGCGATGATCTGCACCGGCCGTTCCGACTATCCGAACCAGGTCAACAACGTCCTCTGCTTCCCCTATATTTTCCGCGGCGCGCTCGATTGCGGCGCACGTACAATCAATGAAGAGATGAAAATGGCGGCGGTCCGGGCGATCGCCGGTCTTGCGCGCGAGGAACCGTCGGACGTCGCCGCCCGTGCCTATTCGGGTGAGACCCCCGTTTTTGGGCCGGATTACCTGATCCCGTCCCCTTTCGACCAGCGCCTGATCCTGCGCATCGCCCCGGCCGTCGCCAGAGCTGCCGCCGAAAGCGGCGTCGCCACGCGTCCGATCCTGGACTTCGACGCCTATCTCGACAAGCTCAACCGCTTCGTCTTCCGCTCCGGCTTCATCATGAAGCCGGTGTTTGCCGCCGCCAAGAACGCCGCGAAGAACCGCGTCATCTTTGCCGAAGGCGAGGACGAGCGGGTCCTGCGCGCCGCTCAGGTTCTGCTCGAGGAAGATACCGCCAAGCCGGTCCTGATCGGCCGTCCGCAGATCATCGAGACGCGCCTGCGCCGATACGGGCTGAGGATCCGCCCCGATGTCGATTTCGAGGTCGTGAACCCCGAAGGCGATCCGCGTTACCGCGACTATGTCGATGATTATTTCGCCCTTGTCGGCCGGCTCGGTGTCATTCCGGAAGCCGCGCGTACGATCGTGCGCACCAACACGACGGTGATCGGCGCGCTGGCGGTCAAGCGCGGCGAAGCGGACGCACTGATCTGCGGCGTCGAGGGACGCTACAGCAAGCATCTTCGCGACGTTTCCCAGATCATCGGCAAGAAACCCGGCGTTCTCGATTTCTCGGCTCTCAGCCTGCTGATCTCACAGCGCGGAGCCACCTTCTTCACCGATACATATGTGAGCTGTAACCCCAGCGCCGAAGAGATTGCCCAGACGACGGTGATGGCGGCGAGTGAAATTCGCCGTTTCGGCATCACGCCGCGCGCGGCGCTGGTTTCGCATTCGAACTTCGGTTCGCGCGATTCCGAAAGTGCCTTCAAGATGCGCACGGCACTGATGCTCGTGCGCGAACTTGCGCCCGATCTGGAGGTCGATGGCGAGATGCACGGCGATTCGGCGATCTCGGAAACCCTGCGGGAGCGCGTGATGCCCAACAGCACCCTGAAGGGCGAAGCCAACCTGCTCGTCTTCCCCAACCTTGATTCCGCCAACATCACGCTCGGAGTGGTCAAGACGATGACGGATAGCCTCCATGTCGGCCCGATCCTCCTCGGCTCGGCCCTGCCCGCGCATATTCTTTCACCATCGGTGACGTCGCGCGGTGTCGTCAACATGGCGGCACTCGCCGTCGTCGAGGCAAGCCATCCCGCTTGAGCGCACCGCTGAACGACGGCCGGCCTGCCTCCTCACCCACCAAATCCTATTGCAAGCGGCGATTT
>JAPSJG010000054.1 GCA_031178305.1 Sinorhizobium sp. | reverse complement strand
GGCTGCATCCGGTTGAAACGGAAATTGTCCGAATAGGACACGTTTTTACGCGTCGCATCCTTCGGCGCGATGACGCGGTACTCGATGCCGTTGCGCTCGGCATAGGCGATTGCCTGCTCGGCGGTCTCGAAGGTCAGCCGCAACTGTTGCCGCGTGTCACCGGAACTGGTGTAGCCCATGATCGGATCAATCGTGCGCGGCTTTTCCGGATCGAACTCCAACACCCACAGATGCGTCTTGGCGTTGCCGGACTGCATGGCTGTCTTTGCGGGACGATAGATCTTCGCGGACATTGTTTCGAACGGCTCCCGTTTTTTTCTTCCGCCCAACGCATCCGCCCCGATGCGTCAAGTCGCTTGAATGTCTTGGGTTAGCACGGGATGTCACACCAGGGTCAAAGCGAACCCGGGGAACAACCCTTTGAGGCGGCCCTCCGCCTCGAGCTGCGTTTCCTTAGCGCAGAATGAATTAAAACGGAATGTCTTCCGAGAGCGAAATACAGCTTTTTCAATCGCGTGCGGACGGCAAAAGAATGAGCGCACCGAGCGCAATTTCGCGGCCGTACATGAAATAAGAGCGTAAACACGGAGAATTGAGATGGTCGGAGTGGAGAGATTCGAACTCCCGACCCTCTGGTCCCAAACCAGATGCGCTACCAGACTGCGCTACACTCCGCACCATGACCGGGGAGATACACGCTTCGTCCGGAGCCTGCAACATCAAATTTGCCTGTCCAGGAATGGACGGCACGATCACTGCGCGTCATTGCCCGCCGGAATTCCGGCGCCCGACAGCCGGTCGCCCGGCTTGATTCCGAATCGCTTCACGGTACCGGCATTGAGCTCGAGCACGTAGGCCACCGGCTCTTGCGAATCGATGATCGCTTGGGAAAGGGGAACGGCATTCTCGTGGATGGTCCGTACCGTGCCGTCGGCGGAGATGAAGAGCATGTCGAGCGGCAGATAAGTGTTCTTCATCCACATCACCACCCGCCGCGTCTCGCCGAAATCAAACAGCATGCCATGATCCGGCGCCATCTCGCGGCGATGCATCAATCCCTGCTCGCGCTGATCCGGCTCGGTCGCCAGTTCGACGGTCAGGTCGTAGGCTTGCCCCTCGCCGGTCACGAGACGAACGCGGTCCCGGGAGAAGGAAAGGTCGGCTGCCGCCGAAGTGAAAAGCGACAACAAAAAAAGCGCCGCGATGGCGCTTCTTGCAAGCATGCTGAAAAGCGCAGGCATCAATGCGACCGGGTATTCGGAGTGGGACCGTCCGGATGGATCTCCGCTGCCATCAATCCCTTCTCGCCGTCACCGAAGCGGCACAGCACCACCTGGCCCGGGCGCAATTCCGTCAGTCCGAAACGCCGCAAGGTTTCCATATGCACGAAGATGTCCTCCGTGCCCTCGCCGCGCGTCAGGAAGCCGAACCCCTTGGTGCGATTGAACCATTTTACGAGGACCCGCTCCAGCCCGCTCGTCGGCGTCACCTGAACATGCGTACGCACCGGCGGCAATTGCGAGGGATGCACGGCGGTCGACTGGTCCATGGAAAGAATGCGGAAGGCCTGATAGCCGCGGTCCCGTTTTTGCACAAGGGCGACGACTCGCGCACCCTCGAGTACCGTCTGGTAACCATCGCGCCGCAGGCAGGTCACATGCAGGAGAACATCCTGCATGCCGTTGTCGGGAACGATGAAGCCGAAGCCCTTCGCGACATCGAACCACTTGATAACACCGGTGATCTCGATGAGATCGAGAGCGTCATTGGCGAAGTCGTCATTGTGGATGACGCCTTTTGAAGATGTCCTGTCCGCCATTCTCCCAGCCCCTCGTTACGCGCAACTCTGTACTACGGTTAACTGATTCTTATGGACCAGAATAACATCGTCCCGCTGCGCATGCGCAAGTCCCTCGACATATTTTGGCCCGGGCCGTTTATGGGGACACAGCCTTGCCTCTGGCTTGCCGACGCATAAGTATACGCCATCTTCCGCAAAACAGGGACAATCCAATGCGATATCTGCACACGATGGTTCGCGTAAAAGACCTCGACGACGCTCTTCACTTCTATTGCACTCTGTTCGGACTCGAGGAGATTCGCCGCCACGAAAACGAGAAAGGCCGTTTTACGCTCGTGTTCCTCGCCGCGCCCGGCGATGTCGCCCGCGCGAAAGGCGAAGCCTCCCCCTGCCTCGAGCTTACCCATAACTGGGACCCCGAGGACTATACAGGCGGGCGCAACTTCGGTCACCTCGCCTATGAGGTCGATGATATCTACTCCTTCTGCAAGCACCTGATGGATAATGGGGTTACGATCAATCGCCCGCCGCGCGACGGCCACATGGCCTTCGTCCGTTCGCCCGACGGGATCTCGATCGAAATCCTGCAGAAGGGCGGGCACCTACCTGCGCAAGAGCCCTGGGCATCCATGCCCAATACCGGAACCTGGTAAGCTTCGCACAACCCCTGCCGCCCATGCTTCGGGGCAATGAGAGCGGCGAAGGCATGGCTTCTATAGCGCTGTGCGTCCTGTCATCAGGACGCACAAAGGACGCTGTACGTTTTCGATCTTCGCATCGTGCTTTGCGTAGATCGGCTCCGAATTCCGGGGCCGAGACTTAATGCATGCCCGTGTTCGGAACCTCCGTGCCTCCGGACCAGGACATGCGCGAAGAGTGAGGATTAGACGTTGCAGGATGCGGACTCAAGATGCGCGTTCCTTTCGCTCGGGCGCGCCGCGGTGTTGTCCGTATCCTTTCTCGCGCTCACAAGCTGCGTCTCTGCCATCGCCGAGAATAAACCCGTCGACTCGCTCGCAGCACAGACGGCGAGTTCGCAGCCCCCCGCCGCCGAGTCGGACGAAGCCGATGCCGCTGACCAAGCGTTCGCCGCTGTCGGCGCCAAGGCCGCCGGCCCGCTGCAAGAGGCGGACGGTACGACGAGGCAGTCCGAGGCGACAGGCCTGCAGCAGGGCGTTGCGATGCAGGGCACCGCGCTCAGCGCGACGTCATCGAGCATCTACGGACAATCGCCCCCCGCCGCCGCATTGGCAGCGTCTGAAGACACCAACGCGGCGGTGACCGTTACTCAGCCGATGCTGAATGCGACGACCAACAGCCTCTTCAGCGGTCAGAACTCGACAGCACAGCCGGTGATTCTGCCGCAAGAAGGGGCCGGCAACGAAGTTCCGGCGAACGTACCCGACACCGGTCAAGGCGCGACTCACTCCGCGACCGCGGCCGCGAGCGACATCCCATCGGCAGTTCCAGTGCCGCTGAGCGCAAAAGCCGCGATGGCGGGAGAAAGCTCGCCACCGCTGCAGACAGCCGATGTCGCGTCGGCGGATGAGGGCATGTCATCCGACTCGAACGCGGCTATGCCCGCCCCTTCCCCGGAAAGCGGGAAAGGCACCGAAGGGGCAGCCGAGAACTGGACGCTTGCGAGCCTCTTTGCCGCCAAGCGCAAGGACAAGCCACGCAGTGGCGGTGCGGGGAAAATAGAGGCGATTGCGGAGAGGACGATCACGGCCAGCAACGCGCCGGAACCGCAGGTCGCCTCCCTCGCCTACAATTCGCTGCCGGGCGTCAAGATGAATCCGCTTTACAGCTTGGAGCATGCGGAGCATGCAGCGGAAGATGAGGTCGACCGACCTGTGCAGGTCGCCAGCCTTTCGGGCCTGGCCCGCCTGGCGCCGAACGGTCTTGTCCTGCAGACCGAGAAGGTGGAGACGGGCTGTTTCAAGCCGGCTCTGCTCGAAATGCTGAAATCGGTTGAAAGCCATTACCGGCAGAAGGTCATCGTCACGTCGGGACTTCGTCCGATCAAGGTGAACAGCGAACGCCAATCCCTGCACACGCGTTGCGAGGCGGCGGACATCCAGATTCCGGGCGTCAGCAAGTGGGAATTGGCCGAATACCTGCGAACCCTGCCCGGTCGCGGCGGCGTCGGCACCTATTGCCATACGGAGTCGGTGCACATCGACATCGGCCCGCAGCGCGATTGGAATTGGCGATGCCGGGGCCGCAAGGGCTGAGCGACGGCGCTACTGCATGTCTACTTAAATCGACCTCGATTTAAGGACAAAGACATGCAGCAATTCAGAGTGCTACAGCGACCTTTGCGCGTCTGACAAGACGCGCGGCGCTGTAGCGACCGGTCGGTCATTTTTCTGAAAAGAATTGAAGTTTGCCACTTGCGGGAATCCGAAGCGCTCTCTATAAGCCGCCTCGTCATACAGCGCCGCGCGTCTTTCAGACGTACAAAGGTCTCTGTATCACATAAAATGCTGCGCCCATCGTCTAGCGGTCTAGGACGCCGCCCTTTCACGGCGGAAACACGGGTTCGAGTCCCGTTGGGCGTGCCATTCTTGTCTCCATATACTTGCAGATACTTCAACGAAGTTTACCGGCGCATGTTTTTGCTTAGGTCAGCAAAAACCCTGAAGCGATGCTCTTAATTTTCTGCAGAAAGTCAAAAATAATTGGTTCTGCTCACTTGCGGGAATCCGAAGGCCTCTCTATAAGCCACCTTGTCTTGGGCGCCCATCGTCTAGCGGTCTAGGACGCCGCCCTTTCACGGCGGAAACACGGGTTCGAGTCCCGTTGGGCGTGCCATTCTCTCCTTCCATATTCACTGTCTTTCAATTATGGTGACGGCGTTCGGCTGCTGGTCCGAATTCGATCGCGCCCATCGTCTAGCGGTCAGGACGCCGCCCTCTCACGGCGGTAACACGGGTTCGAGTCCCGTTGGGCGTACCACTTCCTCACAAGCGCGGCTGAGATGCAAAGCGTTCACGCGAGCGCGTGTTTCCGGTGAAATTCTCCAAAAAAGTGGGGCCGAGCGCCTCCTGAAGACTTGCGGGAATCCAAACGCCTCTCTATAAGCCACCTCGTCTTGGGCGCCCATCGTCTAGCGGTCTAGGACGCCGCCCTTTCACGGCGGAAACACGGGTTCGAGTCCCGTTGGGCGTGCCACTCCGATTCTTCTACTGATTGTTCAGAACGACGTCGTATCCCGCTGTTTCCGCGTCACTCAGCGCCGCGCGTCTTATCAGACGCGCAAAGGTCAGATGGCCTTGGCCGCATCCGTCACCCGCAGCTGAACGCGCCGGGTTCCCTGCCAAAGGTCGGTGGAGACGCAGCCCGCAACATGGACCGTCGCGCCGCGCTGGCCGAGCAGGAATTCGCCAAGCGGCGTTTCCGTTGCGCGAAACGCGATGCCGTCGATCCGGCTGCCGTCCTGCCCCTCCAGCGTTACCTTGACGTGATTGGCGCCGACCTGGCGGCTATCTCGCAGCCGGTGCTGCGGAAAGGCGAAGACGGGCTGCGGATGACCCGAGCCGTAGGGGCCTGCCTGATCGAGCAGATCGACGAGTTCCAGCGTCGCGCCGGCGGCCGCGAGCGCACCATCGACCTTGAGCGTCTGGACGGCGACCAGATCGCGCACCGTGCCTTCGGCATGTTCCTCGAAGAACTGGCGGAGCTTTCCGAGCTTGCTGCGCTCGACTGTCAATCCCGCCGCCATCGCATGGCCGCCGCCCTTGACCAGAAGCCCGTTGTCGACTGCAGCTCGCACCAGCCGACCCATGTCGAAGCCGCTGATCGATCGGCCGGAGCCGGTTCCGCGGCCGTTCGGGTCGAAAGCGATGGCAAAGGCCGGCCGGCGGAACTTCTCCTTGATGCGTGCCGCGATGAGGCCGACAATGCCAGGGTGCCAATTCTCCCGGGCGGTGACGATCACCGAGGCGCCCTCGCCGGTTCCGTACTCCGCCAGCACCTCTGCTTCCGCTTCGGCGAGCATTGCCGATTCCATCGCCTGGCGTTCGCGGTTGAGTTCGTCTAGCTGGCTGGCAATGATCTCTGCGGCAGCGGCATCGTCGAGAGTCAGCAGACGGCTGCCAAGCGCTGCATCACCGATGCGACCGCCGGCGTTGATTCGCGGCCCGATCAGGAAACCCAAGTGATACGGCGTGACCGGCCCGCCGATAGCGGCCTTGCGGAGAAGAGCGGCAAGCCCGGGATTGCCCATGTGCCGCGCCGCGATCAAGCCCTTGACCACGTAGGCGCGGTTCAAGCCTTTGAGCGGCACCACGTCACAGACGGTCGCCAGCGCAACGAGATCGAGTTGCGCCAGCAGGTCGAATGTGCCGGCTTGAGAGCGTTCCTGGGAGCGAAGCACCCGCAGCGTATTCACCAGTACCAGATAGACGACGCCAGCCGCCGAGAGATGCCCCTGCCCCGACAGATCGTCCTCGCGGTTGGGGTTGACCAGAGCATGGCACGGAGGTAGCGCCGTGCCGACCTGATGGTGATCAATGACGACGACATCCGCGCCACGTTCGGCAGCGACCGCGAGCGACTCATGGCTGGTCGACCCGCAGTCGACCGTGACGATCAAACCGGCGCCGTTATCGATCAATTGCTCTATCGCCTGCGGATTGGGACCATAGCCCTCGAAGATACGGTCGGGAATATAGATCTCGGCCTCGACGCCAAAATGGCGCAGGAAACGCAGCATCAGCGCCGAGGATGCCGCGCCGTCCACATCGTAATCACCGAAGATCGCCACTTTCTCGCCGCGTCGGATTGCATGCGCCAGCCGCTCCGCCGCTTTGCGGCAATCGGTGAGTGTGTCGGGATCCGGCATCAGACCGCGAAGCGTCGGATCGAGAAAGGCAGCAGCGTCGTCGAGGCCGACGCCGCGGCCGGCGAGCACCCTGGCGATGAGTTCGGAATAGCCATGCACCTGGCTGATCGCCAGTGCGCGGTTCTGGCCGACCTGGTCGAGGCGCGACATCCAACGCTGGCCGCTGACCGAGCGCTCAACGCCGAGAAACGCCCGCTGGATCGGATCCACCAATAGGTCCATCTTGTCCACCCGCCGAATTTTCCCCGTTCTTATCGGAGATTTCGACAGGGAAAAACCGGCCGAACAGCGGCTGCGCCCGGCCCTACGCGTCATTCAGACGTTTCTCAACAGTTTTAATGCAAGGACGGGATCACCAGTCCTTCGGCCGCTCGATGCGGATCACCTGCGGTTCGCCGACGAGGTAGCCCTCGCCCTTGATCGACACGATCGCCTTGCGCACGGATGCCTCGAAGGTCGCGTGCGTAACCAGGATGATCGTCTTCGGCTCGGCGGGATCCATGTAATGCTTGGCGTGCTGCATGATCGACTCAAGCGAGATGTCGTTCTCCGCCATGTGCCGCGCGATGTTGGCGAAGACGCCGGTCCGGTCGACCACTTTAAGTCGGATGAAGTATCCGCCCTCGTGGCTCTGCATGCGCGCGCGCTCATAAGGGAGTAGCGCCGTTACCGGGCGTCCGAAGGCCGGCACATGCTGCGCACCCGGCCGGCTCTTGGCGATATCGGCGATATCGCCAAGCACCGCCGAAGCCGTGGCGTTGCCGCCGGCGCCGGGACCGACCATCAGCAGTTCCCCGAGAATGTCGGATTCGATCGCGACGGCGTTCGTCACGCCATCGACCTGCGCAATGACGGAATCATAGGGCACCATCGTTGGGTGGACACGCTGCTCGATGCCGCTTTCCGTGCGCTGGGCAACGCCGAGCAACTTGATACGGTAGCCGAGATCGGCGGCCGCCTGGATGTCCTCGATCGAGATATTGGTGATGCCTTCAAGATATATATCGTCGGCGGCAATCGCCGTGCCGAAGGCGAGGCTCGTCAGGATCGACAGCTTGTGCGCGGTATCGTTGCCCTCGATATCGAAGGCCGGATCAGCCTCCGCATAGCCCAGGCGCTGCGCTTCCTTCAGGCAAGCCTCGAAGGAGAGCCCCTCCTTCTCCATTTGCGTCAGAATGTAGTTGCAGGTTCCATTCATGATCCCGTAGACGCGCGAGATCGTGTTGCCCGTCATCGACTCGCGCAGAGCCTTGATGACCGGAATGCCGCCGGCAACCGCGGCTTCGTAGTTGAGCAGCGCCCCCCGCTCCTCTGCCATGCCTGCAAGCTCGATGCCGTGCGCGGCAAGAAGGGCCTTGTTCGCCGTAACGACGTGGATGCCGCGCTCGAGCGCTGCCTTCACCGCCGAATAGGCCGGGTCTCCGGCGCCACCCATCAGTTCGACGAGCACGTCAATCTCGGCTTCGGACGCCAGCGCAATCGGGTCTTCGAACCAGACGGCCTTCGAGAGGTCCAAGCCGCGGTCCTTGTTGCGATTTCTCGCCGCCACGGCAGCAATTTCGATTGCCCTTCCGCACGTGGTTGCCAGCATCTCATGACGTTCCTGGACAATCCGCACGAGCGAGGCGCCAACCGTCCCCAAGCCCGCAATGCCGATTTTGAGGGCATCTGCCATAGCAAGTTCCTAACATGTGAGATGCGCCCCGCCGGAGCGGCGGGGCCAATTTCCGGTAAAAAGCCGGCTTCATTCCGTATTAGCGATGCGCATTAAGCGAAACGACATTGTGCAACGTGTCGTCCGCCGTGGACAGGAAGCGCTTAATGTTGCGGGCTGCCTGACGGATGCGGTGCTCGTTTTCGACGAGGGCGAGCCGGACATAGTCGTCGCCCTGCTCGCCGAAGCCGATGCCGGGTGCGACGGCGACGTCCGCCTTCTCAACCAGCAGCTTGGAGAACTCGAGCGAACCAAGATGGCGGAACTTTTCCGGAATCTTCGCCCAGGCGAACATGGTCGCCGGCGGCGGCGGCACCTCGAATCCAGCCTTGCCGAAGCTCTCGACCATCACGTCGCGGCGGCGCTTATAGATATTCCGCACCTCGGCGATGTCGCTGCCGTCACCGTTGAGCGCTTGGGTTGCCGCGACCTGGATCGGTGTGAAGGCGCCATAGTCGAGATAAGATTTCACCCGCGTCAAAGCCGCGATCAAGCGCTCGTTGCCGACCGCAAAACCCATGCGCCAACCGGGCATGGAGAAGGTCTTCGACATCGAGGTAAACTCGACCGTTACGTCAATTGCGCCCGGCACCTGCAGAACCGAGGGCGGCGGTTCGTCATTGAAGTAGATTTCCGAATAGGCGAGATCGGAAAGCACGATGATGTCGTGCTTTTTCGCGAAGGCGACGACCTCCTTGTAGAAGTCGAGGGTCGCGACCTGCGCCGTCGGATTGGACGGGTAGTTGAGGATCAGCGCCAGAGGCTTCGGGATCGAATGCCTGACCGCACGCTCCAGCGGCGCAAAGAACGTGTCGTCCGGTTCGACCGAAATCGAGCGGATGACGCCGCCCGCCATCAGGAAGCCGAAGGCGTGGATCGGATAGGTGGGATTCGGGCAGAGGACGACGTCACCCGGCGCGGTGATCGCCTGCGCCATATTGGCGAAGCCTTCCTTCGAGCCGAGCGTGGCGACCACTTGCGTCTCGGGGTTCAGCTTGACACCGAAGCGGCGGGCATAATAAGCCGCCTGGGCGCGGCGCAGGCCCGGAATGCCTTTCGACGACGAATAGCGGTGGGTGCGCGGGTCCTGCACGACCTCGCAAAGCTTGTCGACGATCGACTGCGGAGTCGGAAGGTCCGGATTGCCCATGCCGAGGTCGACGATGTCGGCCCCGGCGGCTCGCGCGCTTGCTTTCAAACGGTTGACCTGTTCGAAAACATAGGGCGGCAGGCGCCGGACTTTGTGAAACTCTTCCATCTCCAGACCTCGTTTGGCGCGCGCTTTTGCAAGCCTCTGCGGCTATAGCTGAACATGCGCGGGGTGAATGGCCGATCTTGCGGCCATTCAACGCTTTGCGGCCAAATCACCAGAAAGGCAAGCGCTAATTCTCGATCTGTTTTCGCGCCTCAGCTCCGTGCCGCTCGGCCAGCATCTGCAACTCCTTCAGACGGCGCTGATACTCGGCCTCGGAGATCGCACCGGACCTGCGCTCAGCCGCAAGTGCCGTCAACCGGTCCTGCTGGTTCACGGCTTCTTCATCCGTCATCTGCTCGGTGGCGGCAGCCCTTTCACCGTAGACCGAAGGATAGGTCTGGAGCTCGGCCGTCGAACTGCACCCGGCAAGCATGCCTGCGACGATAAGTCCGGAAACAAAGGATGGCGAACGCGGTTTTCCGAAGGCAAACATGCTGGCGATGGATCCCTGTTTTTGCGGCGCGATGATGCGCTAGCCCTTGTAATCATTTTCGGGCAGAATGTAAAAATACAAAACAAACAAGAAGCTGTGGAGGACACCGGGTGAGCGCAGACAAGGCCGAGGACACCACGAGCAAAAGCGGCTTTGCAGGCTTCGACCCGAAATCGGTCGAGCCCTATATCGTCAAGGACCCGGAAAGTCTGGCCATCAACCTGGCCCGCGCAGCCGAACACATGGGCAAGGCGGCGTCCGCATGGCTGACGCCACGCGAAAGCGGCGAGACGGCCGAGAACTACGCCGAGCCGGTCTCCGACATCGTGAAGACGCTTTCGAAGGTCTCCGAATACTGGCTTTCCGATCCGCGCCGGACCCTGGAGGCGCAGACCAACCTGATGGGTAGCTTCTTCGGTATCTGGTCGCGGACGATCCAGCGGATGGCCGGCGATAACGTCGCCGAACCAGCGGCCATCCAACGGGAAGACAAGCGTTTCGCCGACGAGGACTGGGTGAAGAATCCTTTCTTCGACTTCATACGCCAGGCCTATTTCGTCACATCCGACTGGGCGGAACGCATGGTCGAGAGCGCGGAAGGCCTTGACGAGCACACCCGGCACAAGGCGGCCTTCTATATTCGCCAGATATCGAGTGCCCTTTCCCCGAGCAATTTCATCGCTACAAATCCGCAACTTTACCGAGAGACCGTCGCCTCCAGCGGCGCCAATCTCGTCAAGGGCATGCAGATGCTTGCCGAAGACATCGCTGCCGGGCGCGGCGAACTTCGGCTGAGGCAGACGGATACAAGCAAGTTCGCGATCGGCGAGAACATCGCGATCACACCGGGCAAGGTGATTGGGCAAAGCGATGTCTGCCAGGTGATCCAGTATGAAGCGAGTACCGAGGAAGTGCTGAAACGGCCGCTTCTCATCTGCCCGCCCTGGATCAACAAATTCTACGTGCTCGACCTCAATCCCCAAAAATCCTTCATCAAGTGGGCGGTCGACCAGGGCCACACCGTCTTCGTCATTTCCTGGGTCAATCCCGACGAACGGCATGCCGGCAAGGATTGGGAGGCCTATGCGCGAGAAGGCATCGGTTTCGCACTCGACACCGTCGAGCAGGCAACCGGCGAGCGCGAAGTCAATGCCATCGGCTATTGCGTCGGCGGCACCTTGCTTGCGGCAACGCTCGGGCTCCATGCCGCCGAGGGCGACAAGCGGATCCGCTCGGCAACGCTATTCACGACCCAGGTGGATTTCACCCATGCGGGCGACCTAAAGGTCTTTGCCGACGAGGATCAAATCCGCCAGGTCGAAGCGAGAATGCGCACGAGCGGCTATCTCGAAGGTTCGAAGATGGCTTCGGCCTTCAACATGCTTCGGGCTTCGGAACTCATCTGGCCCTATTTCGTCAACAACTACCTGAAGGGCCAGGAACCGATGCCCTTCGACCTGCTGTACTGGAATTCCGATTCGACGCGGATGCCAGCCGCCAACCATTCTTTCTACCTTCGCAATTGCTACCTGGAGAACAGGCTCTCGAAGGGCGAAATGGTGCTTGCCGGTCGGCGGATTTCGCTCAGCGACGTGAAGATCCCGATCTACAACCTGGCGACCAAGGAAGACCATATCGCGCCGGCAAAATCGGTTTACCTCGGCGGCCAGTTTTTGGGCGGCAAGGTGACGTTCGTCTTGTCCGGTTCGGGCCATATCGCCGGCGTCGTCAATCCTCCGGATAGGAGCAAATATCAGTTCTGGACGGGAGGACCTCCGAAGGGCGATCTCGAAGACTGGATGGAGAAGGCGAAGGAAACACCGGGCTCTTGGTGGCCGCATTGGCAGAGCTGGATCGAAAAGCTCGACAAACGCCGCGTGCCCGCCCGCAAGGTGGGAGGACCGCTAAAGCCCATCGAAGACGCCCCGGGCTCCTATGTGCGAGTTCGCGCCTGACCGGCTAGACGGGTGTCCCCCTTGTACTTTTCCCGCCCGCTCGTTCCTGCAACGCTTCTACAGCGTTACAAACGCTTTCTGTTCGATGCCGTTCTTTCCGACGGCACCGCAATCACCGGCTCTTGCCCGAATACCGGCTCCATGCGTGGACTGACCGCGCCCGGGTCGGCAATCTGGCTGTCGGAGCACGACACGCCGACCCGCAAATACCGTCACATGCTTGAGATCGTGGAGGCGAACGGTACGCTCGTCGGCATCAATACCGGGCTGCCGAATCGTATTGCGGAAGAGGCGATCGCACTCGGTATGGTAAGCGATCTCCACACCTATGAAGCACTCCGCCGCGAGCAGCGATACGGGCGCAATTCCCGCATCGACATCCTTCTCAGCGACCCGGCAAAGGGCCTCGCCTATGTGGAGGTGAAGAACGTCCATTACAGCCGTATCGAGGGCCTGGCGGAATTTCCGGACAGTCCGACCG
>JAPSJG010000053.1 GCA_031178305.1 Sinorhizobium sp. | reverse complement strand
GCCTTGGGCGCAATGCCGTATTTAGGCATCAGCGCCTGCACCTTGTCGATATCGAGCGTGCGCGGCGTCAGGTGATTGATGTGCGGGCCCTTGAAGGAGACGACGTCGGCGATCAGCCGGTGCGCGTCGTGCAGACGCTTGTACATGTCGGCGCTGACATTCGCCCTGTCGTGCCAGCGGAAGGTCTCGAGAACTTCAGTTACGAAACGCCCGGCATCGGCCCTGTCGAGACCGCCCTGGCGTTCGGCCTTCACGGTGAGCTCGACCGCTCCAGATGAGAAGATCCGGCGCTCCCTGAGAATCGTCTCGGCTTCGGCCCGCAAGTTTTCGTCGGCGATCAGGTCGAGCCTGAGGAGCGAAGTAAACACGCGGAACGGATTGCGCTTCAGCGATGCCTCGCCGACGGGGCGGAAGGCGGTGGAATGCACCGGCACGCCCGCGGTCGAAAGATCGTAGTAACCAACCGGATACATGCCCATGACGGCAAAAACCCGGCGCATCATCGAAAGCTCCGCAGGCGTGCCGAGGCGGATCGCCCCGTGCCGCTCCTCCGAAATTCGGTCGAGCGAATCTGTCGCCGTCAGGCGCTCCCTCAATCGGGCGTCCGTCGCCAGCGTGTCCTCGTTCACCTTCGCGACCAGTTCCATCAGCATTCCGTAGGCCGGAACCTCCTCGCGGTACATGACAGACATCGCGGCGGAAAAGGCCGAACGAATATCCTCGGTCGAAACGAAACTATTCACTTTCACTGGGACTCGCCTCGCGCTAAGGGTGAAGGACAAGATCATTCTTATTTCAGATCATATCGGAAGCCCGGAGCGTCGGATCGCGTTGCTTCTGACTATGTTGATGCGAGGCCGGAATGAAGTTGAGCCGCCGACTGGTCCCCGACGTGACAACGCTGCAAGCCTTCGAATGCGCCGCGCGTCACGGCAGCTTCACCCAGGCCGCCGCCGAGCTCAATCTGACGCAGAGTGCCGTCAGCCGCCAAATCAAGGACTTAGAAACTCAGCTCGGCGTGCTCCTCTTCGAGAGAGTGCGCCAGCGAGTCATCCTCTCGGATGCGGGGCAGAAATTCCTGCCGGAGGTCCGCCGCCTGCTCAACCAGACCGAGGAGCTGATGGTGCGCGCCATGGCCTCGGCCCGCGCCGAGTCGAACCTCTCCATCGCCTCGTTGCCGACTTTCGGCAGCCGCTGGCTGGTACCGCGCCTGCCCGATTTCCTGAGCCGGCATCCCGGCACCGTGCTCAATATCGCCTCGCGCTCCGCACCCTTCGATTTCGAGGAGCAGAATTTCGATCTGGCGATTCATTACGGCCAGCCCGTCTGGGCGCGCGCCATCTGCAGCTATCTCTGCAGCGAGGTCATCGTTCCGGTCGCAAGCCCGTCACTCCTGGCGGGCAACCCGGTCGAGACGCCCGAGGACATCGGCGGCGGGCCGCTGCTGCATCTTGCGACGAGGCCAAAGCTCTGGGCGCAATGGTTCGAGGCAAGCGGTGTCGACAGCCAGGGCGCCTATCGCGGCAATCGTTTCGACCAGTTTTCGATGGTCATCGAAGCGGCCGCCGCAGGTCTCGGTTTTGCCCTTTTGCCCCGCTATCTGATCGAACAGGAACTCGCCGCAGGCACGCTACGGATCGTACTCGATCGACCGATGCAGACCGAGAACAGCTATTACCTCGTGGTTCCGGAAGGCAAATTGGAGAATCCGATCAGCCGCGCTTTCCGGGAGTGGATCAGCGACCAGGTCGGCTGATCCGGCACAAGGGGTTCGGCCGGATTATCCGCGACTGGCGCCATCCGGACCCCGGACCGCACCTACCAGGAAAGGGCGCATTTGAGAAAGACGTTCATCGAGCCTAGGGAATGCCGGGAGAGGTCCGCCCTCCCCCTTCCGCAGGCTTACCGGATCCGTGCGCGTCAGTGCTCGTCATCCTTGCAAGCCGCTGACACTACGGCTAAAAAATGCCATCTTCATGCATCACGCGGCCGCGGCAGCCGAGGCGCCGTCGGCCTTGCCATCTCCAGTGCCTCAAATTCCGGCCGACGCCCGTTTGCAGCGGCCTTCAAACCCGGGACGACAACGGTGGATGGGGGGACGCATGAACGTGTCTAGAAAAGCACCGGCTGCGCAGAGATCCTCAGCGCCGCAGTCGTGGCGTCAAAACAACGAGAGCCGGGCCGATCAAACCCGGTTGGAACCAGAATCCGTACCCATGCTCCAACAAACGACGTCGTCCAGTTCACCCCGCGAGCCGGAAGCCAAGCAAATCGATTTCAACGATTCGATCCGCTCGAGCTATTTTTCGATAGACGACCTCAGGGCTCGCGGCGCCGATCTCGCGTTGAATGGCGTCTCTTCGCTCCCAGGTTTCTTCCCCTTTGATTTCCGCGCCAGACATCGGGAGAACGAAAGGGAAATCTTCCGCGTCTACCGCACGACGGCCGCCGACGTCGAGGCAGGCGCTTCGATCACCCCGGCTGCGGAATGGTTGCTCGACAACCACCATGTAGTCGAGGACGCGATCCAGGAGGTCCGCCGCGACTTTCCGCGGAAATTCTACCGGCAATTGCCGACGCTCTCGGTCTCCGGTGCCGCCATCCCGCGCACCATGGCGCTCGCCTGGCTCTACGTTGCCCATACCCACAGCACGGTTTCGCGCGAAAGCATCACCGCGATGGTCGAGGGCTTTCAGGAGCACGAGACGTTCAAGATCGGTGAATTGTGGGCGCTGCCTTCGATCCTGCGCTTCGTGCTCATCGAGAACCTGCGCCGCATCGCCATCCGGGTCGAGCGCTCGCGCGGGATGCGGCAGAAGGCCAACGACGTCGCCGACCAGATCATCCGCCTGAGCGAGCCGGAGCGTTGCCTGGCACTGCTGGCCGAATCGGAGGCGCTGGCGGCCGATAACACCTTCATCGCCCAGCTTCTCTACCGCATGCGCGACGGCTCGCAGACCTCGGGTGTCGTGATCGCCTGGATCGAAGAGCGGCTCGAGCGCAGAGGCACGGATGTCGAGGAGGCTCTGGTCGCCGAGCAAAACCGCCTGTCCTCGGGCAACGCGACGATGAGCAACATCATCCGCAGCCTGCGCGAGATCGACGATACCGACTGGGCCGTCTGGTTCGAAAGCGTCAGCAAGATAGACGCGATATTGCGCGCCGGTTCCGATTACGCCGCGCTCGATTTCGGCTCGCGCAACACCTATCGCGACACGATCGAGAAGCTCGCCCGCCGCTCCGGCCATACCGAGCATGAAATCACCGAGATCGCAATCGACATGGTCGAGGAAGCGAGGGCTGCCGCCGCCGTTGAGGCGCCGCTGCAGGAGCCGAATGTCGGCGCCTTTCTGGTCGGGGAGCGGCGCAGGGAACTGGAGAGAAGGATCGGCTATTCGCCGTCTGTCTTCCAGCGCATCATCCGGCTGGTTCGCAAGCTGGACTGGATCGCGATCGCCGGACCGAATATCGTTCTGACCATCCTGGCGATGGTCGCCGTCTACGCCTTCGTCGATCCGATGGACATCCCTGACGGCGCGAAGCTGATCATGCTGCTCCTCTTTGCCTTGCCGGCCTCCGAAGGAGCCATGGGCCTGTTCAACACGCTAGTCACGCTCTTCGTCAAACCATCGCGCCTAGTCGGCTACGAATTCCTCGAAGGCATTCCCGAAGATGCGCGCACGCTCGTCGTCGTGCCCTGCCTGATCTCCAAGCGCGACCATGTCGACGAGTTGGTGCGCAATCTCGAGGTGCATTATCTCGCCAACCCGCGCGGAGAGATCTATTTCGCGCTCCTCAGCGACTGGGCCGACGGCAAGCTCGAGGAAACCCCGTCAGACCATGACGTGCTCGAATATGCAAAGCGCGAGGTCGCATCGCTTTCCGCCCGCTACGCCTATGACGGCAAGACCCGCTTCTTCCTCCTGCACCGCCGGCGGCTCTTCAACGAGGCGGAGGGCGTTTGGATGGGCTGGGAGAGAAAACGCGGTAAGCTGCACGAGCTAAACCTGCTCTTGCGCGGCGATCGCGATACCTCGTTCCTCCAGGGCGCCAACATGGTGCCGGACGGCGTGCAATATGTCATGACGCTCGATTCCGACACGCGCCTGATCCGCGACGCGGTGACGAAGCTCGTCGGCAAGCTCTACCATCCAATCAACCGGCCGGTGATGAACTCGGAGACGCAACAGGTGGCGACAGGCTACGGCCTGTTGCAGCCGCGCGTGACGTCGTCGCTCACCACCGGCAACGAGGCTTCCGCCTTCCAGCGCATCTTCTCGGCCAATCGCGGCATCGACCCCTACGTCTTCACCGTTTCCGACGTCTACCAGGACATTACCGGAGAAGGTAGCTTCACCGGCAAGGGCCTCTACCACGTCGATGCATTCGAGGCGGCGTTGAAGGGCAGGATCGACGAGAACGCCGTGCTGAGCCACGATCTGCTCGAAGGCTCCTACGCGCGTTGTGCGCTCGTCACCGATGTCGAGCTCGTCGAGGATTTCCCGATCCGCTACGAGGTCGAGATGTCGCGCCAGCATCGCTGGGCGCGCGGCGATTGGCAGCTCCTGCCCTACATCTTCAGCCCATCGAACGGGCTCTCGATGCTCGGGCGCTGGAAGATGTACGACAACCTGCGCCGCTCGCTGATTCCCGTCGCTTGGCTCGTCGCCTCGGTCATGGGCTGGTACTACATGGAGCCGATGGAGGCGCTGATCTGGCAGCTGGTGCTGATCTTCAGCCTTTTCGTCGCCCCGACGCTGTCGCTGATCTCCAGCCTCATGCCGCGGCGCAGCGACATCGTCGCACGAGCCCATCTCAATGCGGTGCTCTCCGATATCCAGGCTGCAAACGCGCAGGTGGCGCTGCGCGTCGTCTTCATTGCCCATAGCGCGGCGATGATGGCGGACGCGATCGTCCGCTCGCTCTACCGTACCTTTGTCAGCCGCAAGCTGATGCTCGAGTGGCGCACGGCGGCTCAGGTCCAGAGCGCCGGCCACGGGTCTGTCGGCGACTATTTCCGCGCCATGTGGACGGCACCGGCGCTCTCCGTCGTGGCGCTGGCGCTTGCGGCGATCTCCGACACCGGCTTGCCGTTCATCGGCATTCCCTTCGCACTCATCTGGGCGGCGTCGCCCGCCGTCGCGTGGTTCGTCAGTCAATCGGCGGAGACGGAAGACCAGCTCGTCGTTTCCGAGGAGGCGATAGCAGAGATGCGCAATATCGCCCGGCGGACGTGGCGCTATTTCGAAACATTCGTGACCACCGAGGGCAATTTCCTGCCGCCGGACAATTTCCAGGAGACCCCGCAGCCGGTTCTGGCGGAACGCACTTCGCCCACCAATATCGGCGTCTATCTGCTGTCGGTGATGTCGGCGCGCTCCTTCGGCTGGATCGGCTTCGAGGAGACGATCACCAGGCTCGAGCAGACGATCGCGACGATCGACCGGATGCCGAAATATCGTGGCCATCTCTTCAATTGGTACCGTACGCGCACGCTGGAGCCGATGGAGCCGCGCTACGTCTCCTCCGTTGACAGCGGCAACCTCGCCGGACATCTGATTGCGGTCTCGTCGATGTGCCGCGAATGGGCGGAGGCGCCCTCCGCGCATGTGCAGGGCAACCTCGACGGCATCGGCGATGTCGCGGCGATCCTCGCGGAAGTGATGGACGAATTGCCCGACGACCGCAAAACCGTGCGGCCGCTCCGGCGCCTCATCGAAGAGCGCATCGCCGGCTTTCACAATGCCTTGGCCGCGGTGAAGCGCGAGCACGAATTCGCGTCCATCCGGGTAATCAACCTTGCCGTGCTCGCGCGCGACATCCACAAGCTGACGGTCAATCTCGACCATGAGGTGCGTGGCGCACAGACCAGCGAAGTGGAGAAATGGGCGGCCTCGCTGGTGGCCACCTGCGAAGCGCATATCGCCGACGGCGTCTTCGACCTCGGAGCCATCGAGGCGCTGCGCCAGCGGCTGCTGATCCTCAAAGAGCGCGCCCGCGACATCGCCTTCTCGATGGATTTCGGCTTCCTGTTCCGGCCGGAACGGCGGCTGCTCTCGATCGGCTACCGCGTGAACGCCAATGAACTCGACGAGGCCTGCTACGACCTGCTCGCCTCGGAAGCGCGGCTGACCAGCCTCTTCGCCATCGCCAAGGGGGACCTGCCGACCGAGCACTGGTACAAGCTCGGCCGCCCGGTGGTGCCAGTCGGCGCGCGCGGCGCGCTCGTGTCCTGGTCGGGCTCGATGTTCGAATATCTGATGCCGCCGCTCGTCATGCAGGAACGGCAGGGCGGCATCTTGAACCAGACGAACAATCTGGTGGTGCAGGAGCAGATCAATCACGGCCGGCGGCTTGGAACGCCCTGGGGCATCTCGGAGGCGGCGTTCAACGCGCGGGACCACGAGCTGACCTACCAGTATACGAATTTCGGCGTGCCGACGCTCGGGCTTAAGCGCGGCCTCGGCCAGAACGCGGTGATCGCGCCCTATGCGTCGATCCTCGCCTGCATGTACGACCCGAAATCGGCGCTCGCCAACCTGGCGCGGCTTCGGGAACATGGGGCGCTTGGGACCTATGGGTTCCATGATGCCGTCGATTTCACGCCGACCCGCGTGCCGGAAGGCCAGACTTGCGCGGTCGTGCGCAACTACTACGCGCACCATCACGGCATGTCGATCGCCGCGATAGCCAATGTCGTATTCAATGGGCAGTTGCGCGAGTGGTTCCACGCCGATCCGGTGATCGAAGCCGCCGAACTCCTCCTGCAGGAGAAAGCGCCGCGCGACATTCCGGTAATGGCCGCCAAGCGCGAACCGGAAGCGCTCGGCAAGGGCCAGGCCGAGCTCCTGCGTCCGGAGGTCCGCCTCATCGAGGATCCGCTGATGCAGGACCGCGAAACGGTGCTCCTGTCGAACGGTCACTACTCGATCATGCTTACGGCGACCGGTGCGGGCTATGCGCGCTGGAACGGCCAATCGGTCACACGCTGGAAGCCCGATCCGGTGGAAGACAGGACCGGGACCTTCATATTCCTGCGCGACACGGTCAGCGGAGAGTGGTGGTCGGCGACGGCCGAGCCGCGGCGGGCATCCCGCGAGACAACGCTTACCCGCTTCGGCGATGACAAGGCAGAATTCGTTAAGACGGTCGGCGATCTAACAAGCGAGGTGGAATGCATCGTCGCGACCGAACACGATGCGGAAGGCCGTCGGTTGATCCTGCTCAATACCGGCACGGAGGACCGCTTCATCGAAGTCACGTCCTATGCCGAGCCGGTGCTCGCCATGGACGAGGCCGACAGCGCGCACCCGGCCTTCTCGAAGATGTTCATCCGTTCGGAAATCAGCCGTCAGGGGGACGTGATCCGCGTCTCGCGCAACAAGCGCACCCCCAGCGACCCGGACATCGAGGTCGCGCATCTCATCACTGATAATGCCGGCAGCAACCGCCATACCCAAGCGGAAACCGACCGGCGCCGCTTCCTCGGCCAGGGCCGCACGCTTTCCGAGGCGGCTGCCTTCGATCCGGGCGCGAAACTTTCGGGCACCGACGGCTTCACGCTCGATCCGATCATGGCGCTTCGCCGCGTCGTGCGCGTGCCGGCCGGTAAGAAGGTGAGCGTCGTCTTCTGGACCATCGCCGCCCCGGACCGCGAAGGCATCGATCGGGCGATCGACCGCTATCGCCACCCGGAAACATTCAATCATGAGCTGATACACGCCTGGACCCGCAGCCAGGTGCAGATGCGCCATGTAGGCATCACCTCGAAGGAGGCGGCAAGCTTCCAAATGCTCGGCCGCTATCTGATCTATCCGGATATGCACCTGCGGGCCGACACGGCAACCGTGAAGGCGGGGCTTGCCTCGCAGGCGGCGCTGTGGCCGCTGGCGATCTCGGGCGATTTCCCGATCTTCTGCCTCAGGATCAATGACGAAGGCGATCTCGGCATTGCCCGCGAGGCGCTGCGCGCGCAGGAATATCTGAGGGCACGCGGCATCACCGCCGATCTCGTGATCATCAACGAGCGCGCCTCCTCCTACGCGCAGGATATGCAGCATACGCTCGACGCCATGTGCGAGAACTTGAGGCTGCGGGGCCTGTCCGACGGTCCGCGCCAGCACATCTTTGCGGTGCGCCGCGACCTGATGGAACCGGAGACCTGGTCGACACTGATTTCCGCCTCGCGTGCCGTGTTCCACGCCCGCAACGGCACCATCTCCGACCAGATCGCCCGCGCCGGCGCGCTTTATGCGAAGCCCTTGGAGAGCAGCGATGAGACGACGCGGATGCTGCTGCCGGTTATGCAGGATGGCGCCGAACGGCAACTTGTCCCGGTCAGTGGCGACGACCTTGAGTTCTGGAATGGTTTCGGCGGTTTTGCCGAGGATGGTCGCGAATATGTGGTGCGGCTGAGCGGTGGCGAAGCGACGCCTCATCCGTGGATCAACGTCATCTCCAACGAACATTTCGGCTTCCACATCTCCGCCGACGGGGCGGCCTTCACCTGGAGCCGCAACTCGCGCGACTATCAGTTGACCCCCTGGACCAACGACCCGGTCGTGAACCTTCCGGGCGAGGCGATTTTCGTCCGCGACATGGCAAGCGGCGCGGTGCTGACTCCTTACGCGGCGCTGTCGCGGCGCAAGTCCGTGCGCTTCGAAGCGCGCCACGGTCTCGGCTACTCGCTCTTCCGAAGCACTCAGGAGGGGCTGGAGATCGAAGCCGCGCACACGGTGCATCGGACACTCCCGGCCAAGCTCGTCCGCGTCCTGATCCGCAACCGTGGTTCGGCCGCCCGCCGGCTTCGCGTCTACGGCTATGCCGAGTGGGTCCTCGGCATCAATCGCGGCCGCACCGCGCCCTTCGTGGTGACGGAGTGGCACGAGACCGCGAGAGCCCTTCTCGCCACAAATCCGTATAGCGTCGACTATGCCGACCGGGCCGCGTTCTTCGCCATCGACGGCGATATCGCCGGCTACACGGCAAGCCGGCGCGAGTTCCTCGGCCGGGCCGGCGGCATCCTCGCGCCGCAGGCGGTGCTCTCCGGAGCCGCCCTCGCCGGCACGACCGAGGTCGACGGCGACGCCTGCGCGGCGCTTGCGCGCGATCTCGTGATAGAGCCCGGCGCGGAACGGCAGGTCACGTTCTTCCTCGGCGATGCAGACAATGTCGAAAGCGTCGAGGCGATTCTCGCCGAACTGCGCGCGACGGCCTTCGACGCGACCTTGGAGGCGGCAAAGACCTTCTGGAGCGAATTCACCGGCGTCGTGAAGGTCAGGACGCCGGACCGCGCCTTCGATCACCTGATCAACCACTGGCTGCCTTACCAGTCGCTCGGGTGCCGCATCATGGCGCGCTCGGCCTTTTACCAGGCGAGCGGCGCCTACGGTTTCCGCGACCAGTTGCAGGATACGCTCGCCTTCCTCATCCATCGGCCGGAACTTGCGCGGGCGCAGATCCTCAATGCCGCGTCCCGGCAGTTCGTCGAAGGCGACGTGCAGCATTGGTGGCTGCCGGGCTCCGGCGCCGGCGTTCGGACCACGATTTCCGACGACGTCGTCTGGCTCGCCTATGCGGTCGCCCATTATTGCGCCGTCACCGGCACCAAGGACATCCTCGACGAACAGGTTCCGTTCATCGCCGGCCCGATGCTCGAAGAGGGGCAGCACGACAGCTTCTACATGCCCGAATCGGCCGGCGAGATGGGTGACATCTACGAGCATTGTGCCCGCGCCCTCGATCTTGCGATCAAGCGGACGGGCGCCAACGGCCTGCCGCTGATCCTCGGCGGCGACTGGAACGACGGCATGAACCGCGTCGGCGAAGCGGGCGAAGGAACGAGTGTCTGGCTCGGCTGGTTCCTGGCCGGCGCCTTGCGCGCCTTCCTGCCTTATGCCCGCGAGCGCAAGGACAAGCGTCGCGCGGCGCTCTGGGAGTCGCATCTCGAAGTCCTCAAGCGGGCGCTCGAGGAGGCGGGCTGGGACGGCGACTATTATCGCCGCGGCTACTATGACGACGGCACGCCGCTCGGCTCGGCGACGAACGACGAGTGCCGGATCGATTCGATCGCCCAGTCATGGAGTACGCTTTCGGGCGAGGGCGACGCGGAGCGCTGCAGCCGCGCGATGGATGCGGTGATGGCGGAACTGGTCGACCCGGAAACCCGCATCGTCCGGCTCTTCACCCCGCCGCTCGAGAAGACGAAGCAGGACCCCGGCTATATCAAGGCCTATCCGCCGGGCGTGCGCGAAAACGGCGGCCAGTACACCCATGCGGGCACATGGGTGGTACTCGCCTTTGCCGCTCAAGGCAGGGCGGAGGAGGCCTGGCGCGCGTTCCAGATGCTCAATCCCGTATCGCACGCGCTCGACCGTGAGAATGCCGAGCGCTACCGGGTCGAACCCTATGTGGTTGCCGCAGATATCTACGGCGAAGGCGCGCTTGCCGGCCGCGGCGGCTGGACCTGGTACACGGGCTCGGCCGGCTGGCTCTACCGCGCCGCCGTCGAGGGCATCCTCGGCATCCGTCAGCAGGGCAAAAGACTGGTGATCCGACCGGTGCTGCCGGAAGATTGGGACGGCTATTCCGCCGAGGTCCTGCTGAACGGCGCGACACACCGGATATCCGTCAGCCGCGACAAGAAAACCGGCAAGCTCGTGGTCCGCGTCAATGACAGCGTCACCGGGGACGCGCATGAGGGCGTATTGCTGTAATCCATAGGCGCACCGGAGGCGGGGAGCTTCACCCCCTCCGCCTTGCCGGGCATCTCCCCCATCCGTTTCAAGCGGGCGAGATATACATCGCAGTGGGCTCCGACAGTCGCCGCCTCGGGGCGCTGGGCCTCGAGCGGCACGCGCTCACATGCGTTCGCGCCGCTCTATTCCACTGTCTCTGCCGCATTTGTGCGACATCAACTGATTCGCCAACTGCAGAATGCTCTAAAAACTGCTCCACTGGCGTTGATCGCGACCCCTGCCCCCCGGCGGGGTACATCACCTGCATCACGACCGGGAATAATAGCGACGCCGGCACAGCGCCCCTCATGGGCGCCCTGAAGAGAGCGGCGGAGATCTACTGCATGTCTCCCACCTCGATTTAAGGACAAAGACATGCAGCAATTCAAAGTGCTACAGCGGCCTTTGCTCGTCTGATAAGACGCGCGGCGCTGTAGCGCATCGGTCAGAAAATCGGAACCGGTTTTCGGAAAGCACGATGCACAGATTCAAAGACTTACAGCGTCCTTTGCGCGTCCTGAGTGCGTCCTGAGGACGCACCGCGTGCAAGCGCTCACGCCGCCGCGAGCGGCCTCGCCACCGTCATTTCCTTCAGCCAGTCGAGATAATAGGCGTAGATGAAGTGCAGTCCGATGCCGGCGATGACGAAGAGGGAGCCGACAATGGCGTCCTTGCCGGTGACGAAGAGCAGCACCTGTCCCGCCATGGCGAGGATCGTTCCGAAAATGAAGACCGCCAGAGAGTGCCGGCCGACCATCACCAGCGGATGATCGACGCGGAGCCGCGCCAGCTGGCTCACACCGGGAATGACCGCAAGAAGATAGGCAAGCGCCAGCACGTGCAGGAGCCGCGTCAGCGAAAGGAACGTCTTGTCGAAGCCGGTCAGGACCGCCGGCAGGCCGAAGGAGACGTCGATGCTCCACCAGGAGAGCAGGACCCAGCAGGCGGAGATGAGGACATAGGCTGCCGAGAGCCCTACGAGCCAGGGACTGCGAGGCAGCCGGCAGCCGGCGCGCACGTGGTTCATAGAGAGAATGCCGATGACGAAGAGGAATTGCCACGACCAGGGATTGAGGAACCAGTAGCCCTCGTCGAGGAAATTGGACGGCACCAGCTTGAAGCAGCCGGCGGCAAGCCACAGCGTCGCCGAAACTGCAAACAGCAAGCGGGGGCTGATGGCGTTCAGCCAGAGCATGGCCGGAAGCATCAGAAGCAACACGGCGTACATGGAGAGGATATTGTTGTAGCCGAGCTGGTGGCCGAGGAGCACCATGGCGACGATGCCCTGTTCCGTCTGCTCGACGATCGGGCGGATGTTGATTTCGCCGATCAGTTCCTGGCGGCCGAAATAGAGGGCGGCGCCGGCGAAGATCGCGAGCGTTACGATGCTCGTCATGATATGCGCGACGTAGAGCGTCATCGCCCGCCGCCATGCCTTGAGCGTCAGGGCTAGCCGCGCTCCCGCAACGAATCTGCCGCCATAGGCCGTGCCGACCGCAAGACCGGAAATCAGCACGAAGGCTTCCGCCGAATCGGAAAAGCCGATGTTCTTGTGGGTCAGGTATTCGAGATATTGCCCCGGCACGTGGTTGATGAAAATGGTCAACAGGCAGAGCGCCCGAAAGACGTCGAGGCGCGTATCGCGTTCTGTCGAAACGGGTCGGGCGGCGCCCATTCGCTCTTTCTCGCCCCCAAAGGTCTTTTGCAGCATGCGTCCTATCCGGATTTGGCGCCCCGCCCTATCCCTCGTT
>JAPSJG010000052.1 GCA_031178305.1 Sinorhizobium sp. | reverse complement strand
TTCGTGCTCACGGGCGACCGGCAGCACGACCCGACGCCGGGATCGGCGGCTGCCGCGCGCACCCGGCTTGCCGCAGCCTCGCCCCAGCCGCTTCCAGCGGATCGCCGAACCGCTCTCGCGGCGCTCAGGGCGGCCTTCGAGGACGCCCCGCCCGGAACGGTCGCCTTCATCACCGACGGCATTGAAACGGCCGATTCCAAGTCGATGCAGGCGCTGAGCGAGCTCAGTGCGGCGGAGATCAGGGTGGTCGAGGCCGATGGCGGCGAGGCCGTGGCAATCACAAATACGAGCAATGACTCAGCTGGTATGTCGGTGACGGCGACCCGCTTAAGGACGGACGAGCGACGGTCTCTCCCGATCGTCGCCTATGATAGCCGCGGCCGTGCGATTGCGGACGGCACGCTCGATTTCGCCCCCGGCGAGGGTGTGGCGAAAGGGACGATCGAAGCGCCCTTCGAATTGAGGAATGATTTTGCCCGCATCGGCATCGAAGGCGCTGCCACGGCCGGTGCCATGCACCTCCTCGACGACGGCTTCCGCCGGCGCCGTGTCGCACTGCTGAGTGGCGAGGCGCGCGACCAGTCGCAGCCGTTGCTGTCGCCGCTCTACTATATCAAACGGGCGCTCGCCCCTTATGCCGATCTCGTCGAGCCGCGCGGGACCGATCTCGCCGTCGCCATACCCGAACTGCTCGAGCAGCATCCATCGGTCTTGATCATGGCCGATATCGGCCGCCTGCCGGAAGAGACATATCCGCTGATGACCAAATGGATCGACAATGGCGGCACGTTGATCCGCTTCGCCGGCCCGCGGCTTGCCGCAGCACCCGCGGACGACCCTCTGGTGCCGGTGACTCTCCGCCAGGGCGAGCGGGCGCTCGGCGGCGCTCTATCCTGGTCCGAACCGCAGCCGCTCGCCGATTATCCCGCCACGAGCCCTTTTGCCGGCCTGCCGCGGCCGGCGGACGTCCTCGTCAAGCGGCAAGTCCTGGCTGAGCCGACGGCCGACCTGGTCGAGCGAACCTGGGCAAGCCTGGCTGACGGCACGCCGCTCGTCACGACGGCGGCCGAGGGCGCCGGCCGCATCGTCCTTTTTCACGTCAGCGCCGAAGCGACCTGGTCGAACCTGCCGATCTCGGGGCATTTCGTGGAAATGCTGCGCCGTAGCGTACAGCTTTCGCGCAGCGGGGGCGTGACTGGCGAAGGCAAGGCCGTGAAGACGCAAGCGCTCTCGCCCTACCGGCTGCTGAACGCCGATGGCGTTCTCGTCGCCGAGACCGGCAATGCCCGTCCGCTCGAGGTCGTGCCTGGAAGGACACCGATCGCAACGCAGGACAATCCGCCCGGGCTTTACGGCTCGGAGGACGGCTTTACGGCGCTCAATCTTCTCCCGCGTGACGCCGAACTGAAGCGCATCGACATGACCGCCGCCGGCCCTTATACCTCCGAGCGGCTCGCCCAGGCGGAGAGCTGGTCGCTCAAGCCGGCGCTGCTGACGCTTGCGCTCCTACTCCTGCTTGCCGACGCTGTCATCGTCCTCTTCATGAGCGGCGCCTTCTCGCGCATCCGCATGGCGCGCTCCGCGGCGGCGCTTGTCTGGCTGCTCGCCGGCGCCGCCTTTGTCCTGCCGCCGGAAGCCCGCGCGGAAGACGTGCGCCCGAGCGACGACCGCATTCTGGAGCGGCTGGACACGACGCATCTCGCCTACGTCGTCACCGGAGAGGACGATGTGGACCGGCTTTCGGAGAGCGGCCTCCAGGGGCTCACCAATTACTTAACCTATCGTACGACGCTCGAGCCCGGTGCCCCCGTCGGCCTCGACATCTTGCGGGACGAACTCAGCTTCTATCCGATCATCTACTGGCCGATCTCGGCAAGCGCGCCGATGCCGAGCCCGCAGGCGGTCAGCCGCGTCGACGCCTATATGCGCGCCGGCGGCACGGTGCTCTTCGACACGCGCGACCAGTTCTCTTCGCTCGGCGCCTCCTCGAATGGAACGAGCCCGAATACGGAGCGGCTGCAGGCGATCCTCGCCAATCTCGACATACCGCCGCTGGAACCCGTCCCGACCGATCATGTCCTGACCAAGGCTTTCTACCTCTTGACGAATTTTCCCGGCCGCTACAGCGGCAGTCCTCTCTGGATAGAAGCGCAGCTCGACAGTCGCGAGGAGCCGAGCAACCGCCCTGCCCGGCCCGGCGACGGCGTGACCCCGATCATGATCACCGGCAATGATTTCGCCGGTGGCTGGGCGGTGGATTCGAACGGGGTTCCCCTGTTGCCGACGGTTCCGCCGGACGAAATGCAGCGCGAGCACGCATACCGTTCGGGCGTCAACATCATGATGTACATGCTGACCGGCAACTACAAGGCCGACCAGGTGCATGTTCCCGCTCTGCTCGAGCGGCTTGGACAGTGAGGCGGCGATGACCATCGACTTTTCACCGCTCCTCCCCTGGCCTTACCTGACGGCGCTGGTGCTGGCTGCGACTGTCTTGGCCGCGCTCGGTCTCTGGCAGCGCGTTCGCGGCGCCCCTCTCAGAGCGGCGGCGCTCGCTGCATTCTGCCTGGCGCTCGCAAATCCCGCACTGTTCCAGGAGGAGCGCGAACCGCTCTCAACCATCATCGCAGTCATCGTCGACCGCAGCCAGAGCCAGGAGAACTCCGACCGGCGCGAACAGACCGACAGGGCGCTTGCGGACCTCAAGGAGCGCCTCGCCCGCTTTCCGCAGTTTGAGACGCGCATCGTCGAAGCGGCGGATGGCGAGGAAAGCGAGGCGCCTTCCACGAAGCTCTTCGAAGCGCTGACGACCGCGCTTGCCGACGTTCCGCCGGCCCGCGTGGGCGGCGCCATCTTCATTACCGACGGCCAGGTCCACGATGTGCCTGACGTGAACCAGCCGCTCGGCTTCGCAGCGCCGACCCATGGGTTGATCACCGGCCATCCGGACGAATTCGACCGCCGCATCGAGATCGTCAGCGCACCCCGCTTCGGCATCGTTGGCGAGCAGCAGAATCTGACCTTCCGCGTCGTTGATGAGGGAGCTGGCCCCGGCGGCAGCGCCGAAGTAACGATCCGGCTCAATGGTAACGAGATCGCCAGCGAAGTCGCCGAACCCGGCACCGACGTACCGTTCAGCTTCACTGTGCCGCGCGGCGGCAGCAATATTCTCGAATTCGCGGTCGATCCCGTTCCCGGTGAAGTGACGGAGGCGAACAACCGCGCCGTCCATGTGCTCGATGGAATTCGCGAGAACCTGCGCGTACTTCTCGTTTCCGGCGAACCACATGCTGGCGAAAGGGCCTGGCGCAATCTTCTGAAATCCGACGCCGCCGTCGACCTCGTCCATTTCACCATCCTCAGGCCGCCGGAAAAGCAAGACGGCACGCCGATCAACGAGCTGTCGCTGATCGCCTTTCCGACGCGCGAGCTTTTCGTCGACAAGATCGACGAATTCGACCTGATCATCTTCGACCGCTACCAGCACCGCGGTGTGCTGCCAATCCTCTATTACGACAACATCGCCCAGTATGTGCAGAACGGCGGCGCTCTGCTGATCGCGGCGGGGCCGGAGCACGCAGGCGACGATTCGATCGCGGCAACGCCGCTGGAGGCCGTGCTGCCGGCAAACCCCACCGGCGTCGTGAACGAGAAGGCGTTTTTCCCGCGCCTGTCCGAGGAAGGCAGGAAGCATCCCGTCACCCGCGGCCTCGAAGGTGCTTCGAGCGAGCCCCCGGCCTGGGGCCGCTGGTTCCGCACCGTCGACGTCGACAGGCCGCTCGGCCAGACGGTAATGGAGGCGGCGGATGGCAAACCATTGCTCGTCCTGAACCGGGTCGGCAAGGGACGCGTCGCCATGCTGCTCTCAGACCAGGGCTGGCTCTGGGCACGCAATTTCGAGGGCGGCGGCCCGCATGTCTCGCTCTATCGCCGCACCGCCCACTGGCTGATGCAGGAACCGGCCCTCGAGGAAGAGGCGCTGACGGCACGGGCCTCCGGCAGGACGCTGGAAATCACCCGCCAGACGATCGAGGGCGACCCGGGCCAGGCGACGCTCACCTATCCCTCCGGCCGCACGCAGGAAGTGACGCTGGCGGAGAGAGAGCCCGGGCTCTACAAGGCGGAAATCAAGACCGACGAAATCGGCCTCTTCGAGGTCGCCAATGACGAACTGACGACGCTCGTCCACGTCGGCAATGTCGATGCGCCGGAGTTCAAGGCGGCGATTTCGACCGAAGAGAAGCTGAAGCCCTGGGCCGAGAAGACGAAGGGGACCCTCCGCCGCCTGGCGAATGCCGACGGCCCGGTCGAACTTCCCTCGATCCTGCCGGTTCGAGGCGCTGTTCGCGTCGCCGACGACCAGCGCCTGTCGCTTAAGATGACCGACGAGACGGTGCTCAAGGGCGTTAATTCCCTGTCGCTGTTCTCCGGCCTCCTCGGCCTCGCCGCCTTGCTCCTCATCGTCTCCGCCACCTGGTATCGCGAGGGACGGTAGCGAGCCCGGTTAGACTGCAGGCGCGAAAGCGGTTTTAGCAGTGGGTGCTTCGCCGCGCCGCTCATAGAGCAGCCCTGCCTTCCGCAACGATCATCGGGCCAACGTGTTCAGGCAGCTGCCCCCGTGGCCGGCTCTTCGCTCTCGCAAGCAGGTGCTACACGATCCTCCCGCCAGGCGATCACGCCTTCGAGCCGCGCGTGGACATCCGCTGCGATCGGTACGACGAGCACCCGGGCGGGATCGACCGGGCCGGGAAACTCAAGCGCGCCGTAGCGCACCTTCTCGAAGCCGAGCGGCTGGTAATAGGGCGGATCGCCGACGAGGATCACCGCCTCAGAGCCCTTCCGCCGTGCCGCCTCAACGGCGATGCGCACGAGTTCCCGGCCGATTCCCTGATTCTTGTGGGACGGGCGCACGGCAAGCGGCCCGAGCAGGTGCCCGCGGACGGACCCGGCGATCACCGGCGTCATCCTCACCGATGCAATCGCTTCACCATCATCGGTGCAGATGAAGGAAAGCGACCGATCGTGCGGCCCCTGCTCGCGAATCCGCGCGGCCGCGCGGGCGAACCGGCCGGGGCCGAAGGCTTCCTCATTGATGATTTCAATGGCTGCGTCATGGGACGCGTCTTCTGTCAGGTAGACGAGATCGTGCTTTTTCATGGATATCGAGGACCGGCATACGAACGGACGAAATGAGATGACTCGCCCGAGATGGGCGTTTGCAGCATCAGCGTCGTCGCAGGCTTCCCGACAGGATCATGGGTATCGTCGTTTCCCAAAGTGAAAAAGCGTTCCGTCGCCGATAGCAGAAAATGATCGCCTGTCAAAGCCTAAAACGCAGCGTTCAAGATTTGAGACCTATCTGCGTCGACTTTCCGCGTTATCTATGACGAGAACAAAAGATCAGGAAGGAGATCGGCCATGGGCAGGCTGGTGGATGGCGTCTGGCAGGACGTCTGGTACGACACCGTCGAGACGAATGGACGTTTCAAGCGCAGCGTGTCGCAATTCCGCAACTGGATCACCGCCGACGGCTCGGCAGGCCCGACGGGCGAAGGCGGCTTCAAGGCCGAGGCGGGTCGCTACCATCTTTACGTCTCGCTCGCCTGTCCCTGGGCACACCGCACTCTGATCTTTCGCAAGCTCAAGAAACTCGAGGAGTTGATCTCGCTCTCAGTCGTCGATGCACTGATGCTGAGCAATGGCTGGGAGTTCAAGGGAGATGACGGCGGCACGCCCGATCATCTCTTCGGCTCGAAAACCCTGTGGCAAGTCTATGTGCGCGCCGACCCGACCTACACGGGTCGCGTCACCGTGCCGGTCCTTTGGGACAAGCAGAAGAACACCATCGTCTCCAACGAGTCAGCGGAAATCATCCGCATGTTCAATTCGGCCTTCAATGATCTCACCGGCTCGACCACGGATTTCTATCCTGAAGAACTGAGGGCGGAAATCGACGCCCTCAACGCGCGCGTCTATGACGCGGTGAACAATGGCGTTTACAAGGCGGGCTTCGCCACAACGCAGGAAGCCTATGAAGAGGCTGTCGCCGCCCTCTTTGCGATGCTGGACGAACTTGAAGACCGGCTTGGCTCGCGGCGCTATCTCTTCGGCAATCGCCTCACGGAAGCCGACTGGCGCCTGTTCACGACATTGGTCCGCTTCGATCCGGTCTATGTCGGCCATTTCAAGTGCAACATCCGCCGCATAGTCGATTATCCGAACCTATCCGGCTATCTGCGCGATCTCTATCAGGTACCGGGCGTTGCCGACACGGTCAACTTGGACCATATCAAACAGCACTATTACCAGAGCCACAGGATGATCAATCCGGCGGGAATCGTGCCAATCGGTCCGGAGATCGACCTTGCGGCTCCGCACGGGCGCGATGGGTCTAGATATGAGAGCGTAGGCTAGACTTGCCCTTCACGCCAACCGTTTCCCCGCAAGCGTGGCGGGGGGACGAGGCGTTCGCCGCTTGTCCCTTCTCCCGGTTCGCAGGGGAGAACGTGCCGGTCCACCCTCCGCTGCTGCAGCGCAGCTGCAGGCAGACGAGGGGCAGACCGCCAAGATGCCTACCAGAACGCATCCGGCGCCGCCGTTCCGGCCAGCTCCGCCAGCCGGCGTCGGGTCGCTGGCGTCGTGTCCTCCGGCAACTCGTCGAGGGCGAAGAAACCCGCCGCGGCAATTTCCAGGTCCGCGCGCTTCGGCTGCTCCTGCCGAACGCGATCGCAGCGGAAGAAGATTACATGGTCGCGCCGACTGGTGCCGCGGTTGTAATAGACCTGAACGAGCACCGGCGGCATCGTCAGCTGGAGATTACCCTCCTCTTTAAGCTCCCGGACAAGCCCTTCGACGGCCGTTTCATTGCGATCGAGGCCGCCGCCGGGAAAATGCCAGCCCGGCAGATAGGAGTGCCGGACGAGGAATATCCGCCCCTGCTCATCGAAACAGGCCGCCCTCACCCCAAGCGTCATGCCGCGAGAGAAGGCGAAATAGACATGGGCGAACCGCGTCAAGAGGCGTAGCCGCCAATTTTGCATCTCGCTACTCCCTTCATGTGAACTGTCGCATCACGGCCAAGTTTGCGCGCGCCTGAAAAGATGCCCGCGCTTTGGGATAATCCGTTCAAACGATTCCCCTTCCATCGAATATGCGCTAGACGGAAGGTGATGTTCAAACTCGCGCATATTTCCGACATCCATCTCGGGCCCCTGCCGGAGCTCACGCTGCGCGAACTCGCTTCCAAGCGGATCACCGGTTTCGTCAATTGGCACAGGAACCGCGCGCGCCATCTCTTCCCCGGCACGCTCCAGTGCCTGATGGATGATATCGAGAAGCGCGAACCCGACCACCTGGTGATCACCGGCGATCTCGTGAACCTCGCCTCCACGCTCGAAGTCCAAGCGGTGACGGAATGGCTCGCGGAGGCCGGCGACCCGCAAGACATCTCCGTCGTGCCCGGCAATCACGACGCCTATGTGCCGGGTGCCTACGAGAAAATGTCCCGTGCGTGGTATCCCTATATGCGCGGCGACGCCGGTCCGTCGGGCTGGTTGAAGGAGCATTCCTGCTTCCCTTATATGCGGGTGCGCGGACAGGTGGCGCTCATCGGCTGTTCGACCGCCGTCGCTACGCCTCCCTTCGCGGCGAGCGGCTATTTCGGACCGCGGCAGGCGCGCGCCACGGTGAACCTCCTGCGCGCCGCCGGCGAGGCCGGCCTCTTCCGGGTCGTCATGATCCATCATCCGCCGATCCGTGGCGCGACATCGATGCACAAGCGCATGATCGGCATCCGCCGTTTTGCCGCGACGATCTCGTCCGGCGGTGCCGAACTGGTGCTGCACGGCCATACCCACCTCAACACGGTGTACTGGCTCAGGGGCCACGCGGGACCGGTACCCGTCGTCGGCATAGCCTCGGCCTCGCAAGGCCCCGGCGGCAGCAAGCCCGTCGCCGCCTACAATTTCTTTTCGATCGCCGGCGCGCCCGGCAATTGGCAACTGACCCGCGAGCGCTTCGCGCTCAATGGCGATGCCAGCGCTGCCACGCTTGCGGAAACGACCCGCTTCTACGGATAAATTCACAGGCCGCCGAATAAACGATATGGTTCGCGCGTCTAACTCGCGTTTGCAGCCAGCCAGCCGCCGGGGCGAAATCTGTTTCGGTCGGTTCACCTGCGTCGCACGGTACTTTCAGGAGCCAGTCATGATGAGCCGGAAGATCATTCTCTTCGCCCTTGCGACTTTCACGGCCTCGCTCGCCGGCCAAGCAGCGATGGCCGTCGGCGATAACACCGACGCGCCACCGAAGAAGACGAAGACGACCACCCAATGCAAGAACGGCCAGGTCTGGGACGCGAAGCGGAACAGATGCGTCCAGGCGAAGAAGAGCGACCTCAGCGACGACATCCTGTTCAACGCGGCGCGCGAACTCGCCTATGCCGGCCAGTACGAGAATGCGATCAAGGTTCTCGGCGCCATGAAGGAGCGACAGAGCGCGCGTGTCTTGAATTATCTCGGCTATGCCAACCGCAAGGCAGGGCGCATGGAGCTCGGCATGCAATTCTACAAGCGCGCGCTCCAGGCCGACGAGAACTACCTCCTCGCGCGCTCCTATATGGGACAGGCGCTGGTCGAGCAGGGCCGTATCGAGGAGGCAAAAATTCAGCTTATAGAAATCCGCGACCGCGGCGGCGAGAACAGCTGGGCCTACCAGGCGCTGCTCCAGTCTCTTGGAGGTGTGCGCAGCTATTGACGGAGCGTCCGGCAAGGGCCCTCCGGTCACCGATTGCCAGCCTCGCGCCGCTGTAAGGAAAAACAGGAGCTGGTACGCAAAAAGCTCTTTGCGTTCCGGCTCTTCCCTTGCAGACTTCGGATCAAGTTTCATATCATGAGCAGTGCGTTCCCGCGGCGACTAGACGCGTGGCCCGCGTCTCATTGGGAAAGACATGCGCCCAGCGGCAGATATGAAGGACTTCAGACGGGATTTGGTCGGCCTGCTGCCCAAATTGCGCCGCTTCGCCATGACACTGACGCGCGATGCCACTGACGCCGACGATCTCGTGCAAGAGGCCTGCGAGCGGGCTATCACGCGCAGTCACCTATGGAACGGCGAGGGTCGGCTGGAGAGCTGGGTCTATGCCATGACGCGCAACCTCTGGGTCGACGAAGTCCGCAAACGCAAGGTTCGCGGCGGCGGCAGCATGGCCGAGATCTTCGACCAGGACGAGCCTAGCATCGAAGCCTCCGGCGAGAGGGCAGTCTATGCCAACCAGTTGCAGAAGATGATCCTTTCCATGCCCGAGGGACTGGCGAGCGCATTCCTGCTCGTCAACATCGAAGGTCACAGCTATCGCGAGACGGCCGAGATACTCGGGATTCCGATCGGCACGGTCATGAGCAGGCTCTCGACAGCGCGCTTAAGGCTCGCGGCAATGCTATCCGAGGATGCGGAAAGGAGGGCTTGACCGTTGCAGCAGACGAAGGGACTGGCGCTCGAAATTCGGCTCTCCGCTTATATCGACGGTGAACTGCCGGAGGTGGAAAGATCGGAGCTTGACGCGCTGCTTTCGCGTGACGACAACGCGAGGGCGCTGTTGGAGCGGCTGAGGGCCGGCGGCACGTTCGGCAACAAGGCGTTCGAGGATTTCCTTCATGATCCGGTGCCGCTGGCGCTCGTCCGGCAGATCAAGCAGGGACCCGGCATCACCCCGCGTTTCGAACGCGTGGCAACGGCTAACCTGCCACGGCGGAACACCCGCATCTGGCCCCGGCTGGCCGCCGCATCCCTGGTTCTGCTCTTTCTCGGCGGCGCCTCCGGCTTCATTCTAGGCAGTAGGATCGACACCCCCGTTCTCGCACCAGAAGCGGCCGAGGGCCCATGGATTCAGGAGATCGCCGACTATCACCGCATCTACGCGCGCCAGAAGCAACACCTGGTCGAGGTGCCGGCTTCGCAAGCGGCGGAGATCGAAAGCTGGCTTACCTCGAGCGTCGGCGTCGCCTTCAAGATCCCCGATCTTTCGCGCAGGGGCTTGACCTTCGAAGGCGCGAGATTGCTTGTCGCCAACGGCAAGCCGGTCGGCCAACTCGTCTATCGTGATAGCGACAGCAACATCTTCGCCATCTGCTTCCTGAAGAAAGGCAGCGGTGAACAACCGGATCAATTCAGCGAGACGATCCGCGGTGATTTAAGCCTCGTCTCTTGGGAGAAGGAGAACGCCTCCTTCGTTGTGGTCGGACCGTCATCTGATCCGGCGTTGCAGGACATTGCCCATGCTGTGGCGGCGGTTATCTGACGCCGAAGAGGTCCCGCTTTCAGCCCCTCATCCCGCCGCCGCGACCTTCTCCCGGCAGGCGGGGAGAAGGGACAAGCGGCGCGCTCCCCGCCCCCGCTCCGGGTAAATTGGGGAGAGCGCCACGAACTCGGTGTCCCTGGCAATCACGCCGCTCACTTCCCCATTGTCTCCAGCACGCGGTTGGCGGCAGATACGATTGCCTCGAGCGAGGCGGCGACGATATTGGTGTTGATGCCGACGCCGAAGAGCGTGCCGCCCGGATACTCCACTTCGACATAGGCGATGGCGGCGGCGTTCGAGCCGTGCTGCAGCGAGTGCTCGGAATAGTCCGCGACCGAAAGTTCGATGCCGAGATAGATCGACAGCGCATTGATGAAGCCGTCGATCGGGCCGGTGCCCTTACCCTCGATCCGCTTTGCCTCGCCCCTGTCGGTGATCTCCGCGGCGACGACCCGCAGGCCCTTGTGCTCACTTGCCGGATAGGTGTGGTGATCGACGAATTTGATGCGGGCGCCGGGCTGCTCGACATAGCACTCGAGAAACCGCTGATGGATGCGTTTCGACGGCAGTTCCTTGCCTTGCTCGTCGGTGATGCGCTGGATGTCCTCGCGGAACTCGATCTGCAAATTGCGCGGCAGGTTGATGCCGTAATCCTCCTGCATGATATAGGCGATGCCGCCCTTGCCTGACTGTGAGTTGATGCGGATGATCGCCTCGTAGCTGCGGCCGACGTCGCGCGGATCGATCGGCAGATAGGGCACCTCCCAGGTGGGCTTGTTCGCCTGCTTCAGCGCCTTCATGCCCTTGTTGATCGCGTCCTGGTGCGATCCGGAGAAGGCGGTGTAGACGAGCTCGCCCACGTAAGGGTGGCGCTCCGGAATGATCATCTGGTTGGAATATTCGTAGACTTCCTTGATCCGCTCGATGTCCGAGCAGTCGAGCTTCGGATCGACGCCCTGCGTGAACATGTTCAAGGCCAGCGTCACCACGTCGACATTGCCGGTGCGCTCGCCATTGCCGAAGAGCGTGCCCTCGACGCGATCGGCGCCCGCCATCAGGCCGAGCTCGGTGGCGGCAATGCCGGTACCGCGGTCGTTGTGCGGATGCAGCGAGATGATCAGGTTCTCGCGACCATCGAGATTGCGGCACATCCATTCGATCTGATCGGCATAGACGTTCGGCGTCGCCATCTCGACCGTCGAGGGCAGGTTGATGATGAGCTTGTTGTCCGGCGTCGGCCTGACGATCTCGGTGACCGCGTTACAGATCTCCAGCGCCACTTCGAGTTCCGTGCCGGTGAAGCTTTCCGGCGAATATTGGAATCGGTAGCCGCCGCCAGCCTTGGCCGCCATGTCGGTGATCATCTTGGCGGCATCGGTCGCGATCCGCTTGATGCCGGCGACGTCCTTGCCGAAGACGACGCGGCGCTGCAACTCGCTCGTCGAGTTATAGAAGTGGACGATCGGCCTGCGTGCGCCGTCGAGCGCCTCGAAAGTGCGCGTGATCAGCTCCGGCCGGCACTGCACCAGCACCTGCAGGGACACGTCCTCCGGCACTTCGCCTTCCTCGACGCACCAGCGGGCGAAATCGAAATCCGTCTGCGAAGCCGACGGAAAGCCGATTTCGATCTCCTTGAAGCCCATGTCCATGAGCAGGTGGAACATGCGCGCCTTGCGGTCGTGCCCCATCGGATCGACGAGCGCCTGGTTGCCGTCGCGAAGATCGACCGAGCACCAGATCGGCGCCTTGGCGATCGTCTTGGAGGGCCAGGTGCGGTCCGGCAGCGCTACCTGCGGATAGGGCTGATACTTCAGCGCAGCTTCAGGCATGCCGTGCTTGATGGGGTGCGATTTCAGGATCATGTGCAGCTTCTCTTCGTCACTGGAATGTCGCGTGCCGCCTGCAATAGCCGATCACCAGGATTATTGCGATGGCCGATGCCGCGCGGGGCCGCGCTCTGTTTTCACTCTTGTTGCAGCGTTGGGATTTCCGAGGAGCTGTCTGCCGGCAAGGCTTTTCGGCCGCCGGGCGCTCCTCAACGGACCCGGCAACCGCGAGTAAGGCCGAGAAGAAGAAGAAGCGAGGCGAAAGCGCGCGCGGATGCGCGATTGTCATCGCGTCCGGAGTAGATCTGAGCGATCCTGTGTGCTTTCGCCTGGGCCATGAAAGTGCCTATACACGGCTCCGCGCGCCGGG
>JAPSJG010000495.1 GCA_031178305.1 Sinorhizobium sp. | reverse complement strand
CCGCGGTTCGCCCATCGCTGTCATCCAGGGCGGCGACGAGCGCGCCTCCGGCACCGTGCAGATCAAGGACCTGATCGAGGGCAAGCGCCTCTCTGGCGAAATTGAGGACAATGTCGCCTGGCGCGAGGCGCGCGTCGCCCAGATATCCGTTCCGGAAAGCGAACTCGTCGCGAAGGTCCGGGAAATACTGGCAGGACAGGCCGAGGACCGGAAAAGGGCAGGCTGATGCCGCTGATCAATCTCCCCGCCTTTGCCGGAGACTTGCTTGCCGATTTCGAGCGGTTGAAGACACTGCGTGTCGACACGCCGGTGATCCAGCCGGCCGAGCCCTTCCTCGACATGGCGGGAGAGGACTTGCGCCGGCGCATTTTCATGACCGAAAGCGAAACCGGCGATCGCCTGTGTTTGCGCCCGGAATTCACCATCCCGGTCTGCCTCAGGCATATCGAGACGGCGACCGGCACGCCGCAGCGCTACGCCTATCTCGGCGAAGTCTTCCGTCAGCGTCGCGACGGCTCGAACGAGTTTTATCAGGCGGGCATCGAGGACCTCGGCGACCTCGACACGGCCGGCGCCGACGCGCGGGCGATTGGTGACGCGGTGCTGGTTTTAAGCAACCGGTTGCCTAGCCGGCGGCTGAGGGTGACGCTCGGCGACCAATCGGTGTTCGAGGCGGTGATCGCCGCCTGCGGCCTGCCCGCCGGCTGGCAGAAGCGACTCATCCATGCTTTCGGCGACCAGGAGCAATTGCAGAGGCTCCTGGCGGAACTCGCCGATCCGAAATCTCCCGGCGTTGTCGGCCCTGAGGTCGAGCGGCTTGCGAGCATGGGCGTTCTGGATGACGAGGAACTGCTCGTCGCCGAGATCGCCGGGACCATGGAAGCGACAGGCTATTCGACCAATGCCAGTCGTTCGCCCCGTGACATTGCCCGAAGGCTCAAGGAGAAGTTGGAGCTTGCGACGACTCGGCTCGACAAGGCAGCGCTTGCCATCATGCGCGAATTCCTGGCGCTCGACCTGCCGCTCGGTGAAGCAGCGGCCGCCCTTCACCAGTTCGCCGATAAATCAGGGCTGAAGATCGACGGCACGCTTGCGCTTTTCGATGCACGGGTGGCGGCGCTCGCACGGGTCGGTGCCGATGCCGGCCTCATACGCTATCGTGCGGCCTTCGGCCGTCCGCTCGATTATTATACCGGCCTCGTCTTTGAGATCGAGCTTGAGGGAACACCGGCGGTTCTCGCCGGTGGCGGACGCTTCGATCGTCTGCTGACGCTGCTCGGCGCCCGCGAACATATCCCGGCGGTTGGTTTCTCTCTTTGGCTCGACCGGATCGAACGGGCGGTGGCTGCCGCAGGGGGCGCGAAATGACGATTACCATTGCGCTGCCCTCCAAGGGGCGGATGAAGGACGATGCCTCGGCCATTTTCGAGCGTGCCGGCATGAAGATCGTCGCGGTCGGCAACGACCGCTCCTATCGCGGCCGGATCGAGGGCTGGAACGACGTCGAGGTCGCCTTCCTCTCGGCCTCCGAAATTTCCCGCGAGGTCGGGTGCGGTGCCGTCGATTTCGGCGTGACCGGCGAAGACCTCGTGCGCGAGGGACTGGCCGACGCCGAGGGGCGCGTCGAATTCGCGGCGCGGCTCGGCTTCGGCCACGCGGACGTCGTCGTCGCCGTGCCGGAGATCTGGTACGACGTCGATACGATGGCCGATCTCGGTGACGTTGCCGCCGACTTCCGCGCCCGCCATGGCCGTCGCCTGGCGATTGCCACCAAGTACTGGCGGCTGACGCAGCAATTCTTCTCCGGCAGTCACGGTATCCAGCTCTACCGCATCGTCGAAAGCCTGGGCGCGACCGAAGGCGCGCCCGCCTCCGGCTCGGCCGACATCATCGTCGACATCACCTCGACAGGCTCCACCTTGCGTGCGAACCATCTGAAGATCCTCTCCGATGGGGTGATCCTGCGCTCCGAGGCCTGCCTTGTCAGAGCTCGAAAGACGGCCCACGAAGGCAATCCCACCATCGATCGCATCATCGCTGCCGTGCGAGCGGCTCTCTAAGGCGGCGGGTTCCACCTTGAATAGTCGCGCCGCCCTGACAATTGCAACCAGCACTCCTATGTAGGGACGGTAGCATTCAATCTCCCAAGACCAACTCGAGGCAACCTTTATGGCTGATCTTTCCTCTTTCCCGATTACGAGCCGCTGGCCAGCAAACAACCCCGACATCATCCAGCTCTACTCGCTGCCGACCCCGAACGGGGTGAAAGTGTCGATCGCTCTCGAAGAGCTTGGCCTCCCCTACGAAGCGCACCGCATCGCATTCGATTGCAACGAGCAGAAGTCACCCGAATTCGTATCGCTCAATCCGAACGGCCGCATTCCGGCGATCATCGATCCGAACGGACCGGGCGGCAAACCCATCGGCCTCTTCGAATCCGGTGCAATCCTCGTCTATCTCGCGGAGAAGACCGGCAAGCTCATTCCTGCCGATGCGGCCGGCCGTTACGAGACGTTGTGCTGGGTCATGTTCCAGATGGGGGGCATCGGGCCGATGTTCGGTCAGTTCGGCCACTTCTTCAAATTCGCGGCCGACAAGGTTGCCAACAATTCCTATCCGGTGGAACGTTATCGCGACGAGGCGAAGCGCCTTCTCGGCGTCCTGGACGCGCGGCTCGAAGGCCGCCAGTGGCTGATGGGCGACGAGTACACGATCGCCGACATTGCCACCTATCCTTGGGTGGAAGGCGCGCGCAAGTTCTACGGCGGCGCCGAGGTGCTCGGGTACAAGAGCTTCCCGAATGTAATAGCTTGGGTTGAGCGCGGCCTCGCACGTCCTGCTGCGCAAAAGGGACTGGAAATCCCGAGAAAGGAATAGACGGAGCATACACCGGCCGCAGTTGACGAGACTTCGGCCGGAAGGGTACCGGTTAGAGAAAGGGAATCGAAACGGG
>JAPSJG010000051.1 GCA_031178305.1 Sinorhizobium sp. | reverse complement strand
AATGGATGCAGACGAAATGGGCCTGCTCGGGATGCTCGGGATCGATGTGATCCCGCATGTTCTCCCAGCGCAGCTCCTGCAGCTCGTGGCAGTGCGGACATGGGACGTGATAGGTCTCCTGCGTCCCTTCCTGATAGTTCGACGTGATCTTGCAGCCCGGCGAGACCATCGGCGTCGAGATCTTGAAGATCTTGCCGTTGAAGAACGCCTTGCTGCGGCTGTCCGCCTGAACCTCCGGATCACCGGCCTCGTTCATCTGCCATTTGGCGAGATCGTCCTGAACCTGCTTTCTCGGCGAGATCATGGACAGGCCTGCCGGCGAATTGGCGCCGGCCGCCTGGATGGCGCCGCGCCCGTCGATGCGTTCCTTGTAGAGCACCGAGTTGCTTGCATCGCGGCTGTTCTGCGAGAACAGCTTGGCGACCGCGGGCATCTCGCGCACCAGCGGCATCAGCTTCGTCTTCGACCAGCGCGCGGCGTTCTCCTCGGTCGGGTGGACATAAAGGAAATCGCCGGGCGCCATGTCGAGGGAGCCGAGCGTGAAGATGTTGGCGCAGATGGTGCCGCCGATCTGCGCCGACTTCGCGAGGCTCACGATGTTGCACGGATCTTCCGGCGAGAGCGCCCGCAGGATCTCCGAGAAGAACGGCACCAGGTCTTCGTTGTACGGCCCCGGATGGTCCGTGATGCGCTCGGAAAATACGATGTTTTCCTTTGCCCATTTTAGATAGTCGACCGCCGGCGGCGGCTCGCAGATCTCGGCGAGAACCTCGTAGACCAGCCGTTCGGGATTATAGAGCATCGTCACGGCTGCTCGTCCTCGAGGTGCTCCGGCTGCTCGTCTGCGGAGGTGCGGAAGCTGGCTGCCTTCTTCGCGCGAACATCGCGAAACACCTTGAGCAGCGCATGCGTCGCGTCATGCATCGGTACGCCGAACTGGGCCGCGATCGCCTTCGCCATTTCAGGAATCCCCTGCTCCATGACCTTGAAGGCCTCGGAGACAGCCCGCACCGTCTGGCGCCGGGCTTCATCGGTTCGCATGTAGCGGCCGACTTCCAGCGCCTCTTCGCGCTCGAGGCGTGCCGTCGTGATCTGCTGCTGACGAAGGCGTTCGGCCGCGAGCTGATCGGCGACATCGTCGGTGAACGTCAACCGCGGCGGCGCCGCCGACGCAGCATCCGACGGAGCGAGCTGCAGGTTCGGTTGCACGGCCGACGGTTTGAGAACGGCCGCACCGTTGGCCCCGAACCGCTGCGACGGCTCCAGCGTCTTCTGGAGCTGCTGCCGCGCGATCGCCGGCCTGATCTTCGCCGACCTGCCGTCGCCTTCGAGCGCATCGCCGTAGATCTTGCCCTCGGCGATGTATTGCGAGATGCGCCCGGCGCTCACGCCGATATGCGCAGCGAAGGCGCCCTTCGTCATGGTTTCAGCGGACAGTGTCATTTTAGGTCCGACTTTAGCCGCGCTCTTTAGTTTAGGCTCTGACTTTAGGCTTCAAAACATCGCTCAGACTGGACAACCTCCGCCGTGCCAAATACCCGCAGGCGCGCGGATGCCAGGAAGGACCCGTGAACCGTCGGAGGGCCTATCGGGCTGTCCGAACCGCCCGCTGGAAGGCGACGGCGAAGTGATCGTGGATATTGGCGACCACGTACCGTTCGACGACTTCGCGCAGGCGAAGGCGGATGCGATACGAGACCTGAGGCACGAACAGGATCACCGGATGGATGGCGTTCGTTGCCGGATCACGTTGATAAACGCCCGGATGGAGGTGCGACGGCTGCTTCGGCACGAAGAACCGGGCGTTCTTGTAGTTCTTGTTCCGTTTGACCGAGGCCGAGGTGCGGGTGCGGGTTGCGCCTGCACCGCGGTAGTCGATCTGCAAGTCCGCCATGACGCGGTTCAAAAATCCTTGCGTCATGTTGCCATACCGATCGAGCGGCGCACGCTTTGCTGATACCGCCACCAAGTTCCGCTGCATCAATCCGCGATCGATGAGTTGACGCTCGAACGCCTTGTGTGTGCGAAGGCCTCCCTGGATCTGCGGGCCGAGGAATGCCGTGGCGGGCAAGCCGCCCTTCGTCCGGTCACCGGTCACGACAACAGCTGCCCGCAGGTTCTGCCGAGTTGCCCGATCATAGACGACGCCCCGTTTTGCGTAAGGCGTTGGCCGGTCGAAGACCCGATCCATCTCTCGCTGGACTTCCACGCGGCCTCTCTTGGCCGTCTCATTCAGCGTGAGCATGATGGCATAGGGAAGTTGCTTTCGCTCGGTGTCCGTCAGGGATCGAGTGAATTGCCGGAGATCGACTTTGATCTGAGCGTCGATCATCAGGAGCTACGGAAAAGCCTGCCCATAACCTTAAACGAAAAAGGCGACCTCTCGGCCGCCTGTTGTCTGGTCATAGCTCTCGCACTTGCCCAGAATCGATGCCTCTTGCTTCGAGGCCGTCAGGGCTGGGGCTGACCGGTGTACCGACCTCGGGGTTGCTCCCCGCTGGCTAGGCGTTCTCAGAGGCTCACTGCAGGATCATCAGCTCATCCAGTGACAAAATGATTCTCACAACTTCTTTATCAAAGCAAGAGGCACTGTCACCGGTACCGCACCACCCAGGAAGTCGATCGATACAACCACGTCGCCACGACCCTTTTTGCTCGGGGTAACGACAACGGCCTTTTGGTCGCAGAACGGTCCCGCCGTGATCCATACCGTCTCTCCAGCACTCACGACCAGGGCGACGCGGCGCTCCCAATCATAATCACCCTTCCGAGCCAGAGCATTGAATCTGCTTATTTCCTTGTCGCTCAGGCGCATCGGCCGTTCGCATCCGCCGAGAACGTCAATCACGTGCTCGACACCCAGCAATCCGGCAAGATACTCGGCAAGCGCCACCATCTGCACCAGAACATAGCCATGGATGACCGGCATCATCTGGCCCTCGATGATGCGACCGCGACGACGAAGATCCGGCCCTTTCCGCATCGGCACGAGCGACTGCACGCCCATGGTGGTGAGGCTGTTTTCCACAATCTTCTCACGGCCGGTCCAAACCCGGAGCGCAAACCACGGCGCTCTGCCGCCATTGATTCGCCAGTTCGTGGTGACGAGCGCGCCCTCGTCGAGCAGACCGTCGGTGATTCTCCGCATCCGATCGGCGAAGCGATCAGGGCCCTGCAGCGCAATCGGGCTTCCCGTGAATGTCCTACGCTGCATGATCATCGCCCTTGCTCCTGTTCGCGAGATAATCGGAAATTCGTTCGCGGTAGCGCTCGACCGCTTCGGCCACGAGGAAGTCGAGATCGCCCTCGCTTTCGATCGCCGGGAAGTAGATCCACTCAGGCAGGCGCCCTTCCGGGAAAGGCCAACCGCGACGCTTGTGCTCGCGCTGCCATGCGGTTAGCAGATCGCTGTCACGATGCACCGCCTGGAAGCCCTGCCCGGCATCTTCCAGCACCAGCGGGCAGATCGAGCCCTGCGCCGAGCGTGCTCGCTCCTGCATGCTGTTCACTGCCGGCCATCCTGCGCGCATGCGCTTTTCGGCCATCACGTCGGCGAGCGTCGCCTTGCCGGCGTCGATCTGCATCTGCTCAAACTTCGCCGGCGGAGCGACTATGCCCGTCGGCGGCAGCAGCAGTTCCGAGATCCGCGTCGCCGACCAAAGTTTGCCGAAAGGCGCCGCCATCGCATTCGAGGGCTTCGCCGCCTCATCCTCGGTGGGCACGTCTTTCCAGAGCTTTTCGCCGAAATAGGTGGATGGCGCGGGGGTATGGGATTTCTTCTGCGCCTTCAGCAGCTGCAGCCAGCGAGGAAACCGATCGGCAGCTTCCCGCCGTTCTTCGGCCGTCAGAGCGAACCAGGCACGCCGAGCCGGCTCTTTCGGCATACCGTCGAACTGAGGCCAGTTCTTCACCAGCGCCCAGAACGCCGCATCGATCTTGCGAGGATCTTCCCGCTCCTGCTCACGTTCCGAAGCCTCGCGCGCACCCTCTCTCGGATTCTGATCATCAGTATTTGCTGAATTTGAGTTATTACTATGTGCCGATTTTACCGGCGACGGTGAAACCGGCGACGGTGATGCCGTCGCCGGTAAATCCGTCTGCGGTAGAAATGCAACACCTCCCGTTTCGCTGGCATTTTCAGCGCTCGAAACGGGGCGCGGCTCGTCGAAGATGACGAGCACGGATGCGCCGAATTTTCCGTCGGCGCGCTGTTGCTCGCGCTCCGCATAACCGACGTCGACCAGCTCGGCGATCATCTTGCGGGCCTTGTCGCGCCCGCAATTGCCCTTCTTGATGATGTCGCCGATGACGACAGTCCAATTGTCCGGCTTCGAAAGAAGGTAGCTCAACAGCCACCGCGCCTCCATGGAGAGCCGATCGTCTTCGAAAACATGGTTCGGTATCGCCGCATAATGCGCGTTGCGCACGCCGCGCCGGATCGTGGCTTCCTGGCTCACTCCGCCGCCTCCAGATTGATTAGGGATGTCAGATTGTGCGCACTCGCCCACTGCTCGGCGGCGAGCTGCTCCATTGCGGCGGGCTCACCATGCTGGCGCAGACAGGGCCCCGTCGCAGCGCTTATCATGCACGCCCCCATTGCATTGCCGCTGAAAACGGAACTAGCCTCTGTGAAAGCATTGGGCGGGGGCCAGCCATGACGAACAGACCCGATAGAGATTCTAGTCACCTTATGGGATGGATGTGCGCCGGCATCCTGCTGCTGGCCTTCAGCACCTACCTCCTCTGGTCCGGTCCGGGCAAAGCATGGCTGTGCGCCCCGGGGGAGAAAGGGTGCGCCCGCGAATGGCTGGCCGCCTTGAGTGGCTGGGTGGCTATCATAGCCGCAGCGCCGACCATCTACTTCCTGAACAAGCAAATACGAGACGCCAATCGGCACCACACCGATACGATCATGCTCCAACTGCAGCCTACGTTTGCTTTGGCACAGCGCATCGCGGAGCACGCATATCATGTCCAGAACCTCGCAAATCACATCATCCTGGTAGCTGGTCCCGAACCGCAAACAGCGGACCTGGCAAGTCAGCAAATGGAGCAAGTGCTCAGGCAATTCGAACGGCTCGAGCTGCGAATGGCGTCGGTCGATTACAATGAATTCGAATCCAGAGTTGGCAGTGGCCAGCCAGGCGTCCTGCAGTCTCTTCGGGAAGAGATCCGCAGCCTCAGAGAGTACGTCGGAAAGCAGGGTTCCGTCGCAGACCGCGTTCAGCGTTTTCTCGATCGGCGGGACCGGCTGGCGCATTGTGCTAACCGAACTATGAAGTACAGTGCACAGTGCGCTGATCATGCCGGGGCTTTCGTCGATCAGTGGCTCAGAGCAAGCGGCAGAAGCCATTAGAGGCCTCCCCTTGCCAGATGCCGTGCCGCGTGGAGCGTCCCGCAGACGGCGTCTTCGCCGCAGCCGAGCACCTGCGTGAGCGCGCGCCGCGCGCAATTACCTGAATTCCGATGCGGGCGTATTCCCGCGTCATGCGAATTGCGTTCGGCGCAAGCCCGTCCTAAACGCGCGTCGTCGAAAGCGGCGCAATCTCTGCAGCCAAAATAGGCAAGACCGTCGTGAAAACCGGCGGCGGAAAGCAGCCGGTTGACCGTGACCTGGTCGCGCATCAGCACGGAGAGCGGAGCTTCAAGCAGCCACCGCGCCCGCGCCGCATGATCAGGCGCATCAGCAAGCTCTTCTAGGATTCGAAGGAACGAGGTCATTCCACCGCGACCTCCTGAACTGCGCCCGCCTCAAATCCCCACGCCGTCCAGCCCGGGCGCGGGCTGCGGCAGAACATTTCGAGCCGGGGCATGGCGGGGTAGAGCCGCTCGATCTGCGCGGCGAAAAAATCGGGCTTGGCGCTATGCCGGCCCTTGCGCTCGCGATAGACCGTCTCCGGTTGCGAGCCGGGCAGTGGCGAGACCGGGGTACCGCGCCTGCCGATCAGGAGCAGCTCGTGCCGGTCGCGGCCCCAATAGCCGGTGCCCGCCACTTCCTTGTCCCAGATCCAGTGGTGCACATAGGTGAAGCCCCAAGCAGCCATGACGCGAAGCGCATCCGGCAGCATCGGGTTCGTGGCCCAAAGGAAGAGGACAGAATCTGTGTTAGCCGGTGCGCCGATCTCGTCGAAGAGCGCGCAGATCGCATCGGTCGGCATGGTCGGATAATGGTTCTCGGCGCTCTTCTCGCGTCCGGTCTCTTCCGAGCGAACGCCGAATTGCCACGGAGGATCGGCATAGATGACCGGAAACTTCTGGCCGACCTTGCCGGCCGTTGCCGATCCGGCCTCGGCAACATGCGCCATATGTGTCAGCCGCACGGCATGACGGATTGCCTGCCGCTTCTGGCGAATTTCCTTTGCGCGCTGCACGATCTGCTTTTCCTCGAGCCGCAGCGCCTCCTCCTGCGCCTCGCGCTCCAGATGGCTCAGTGCCTCGCCGGCATGAACCGAAATCCGGCCATCGCGGATGGCGTCGGAAAGAGCCTCGACCCCATGGTCGCGCACCCGTTTTGCCGCCTTCACCGCGCGCTCGGAAATCGACAGCCGGCGGCCGGCCTCGCGGGCGTGCAAATTTGCATCCCCGGCGGTGTTCTGATTGATACCGCGCTCCCAATCGACGATCCGCGCCGCCACCATGGCGCGCTGGCTTTCGGTCAGGTGCCGGCGATGCAGGTTGAGTGAGAGAACGAAGCCGAGCGGATCGCTGCCCTCATATTCCTTGGTCCAGGCGTCGATGCCGATCAGATGGCAAGCGGCTTCGCGGTTGCGCCCGTCGAGGATCCGGCCATCCAGAATCCAGACCGGTTCCTGCTGCCCGCGCGCCTCGATATCGTCCGCAAGCCGGCGCAGCTCGTCATCCGGCAACATGGGGAAGAGCGCCGCCAGAGGATGGTGCGTCAGGCGCGTGAGCGGCGGAAGATCAGCCGTCGGCGAAACTTCGGGCTCCGGCGCAGGGAGGCGATCGGCGCCCTCCTCGGGGCCAGCCCAAGAATCCGGCGCGCCGGGTCCGCTCTCGCCCCCCTGCCCGACGTCAGGGGGCGTAACGCCAGCCAGCTCGTAAAGCTTATCGGTCGGATACCAGACCGCAGCGTCCTTTTTGTCGCGCGACAGCAACTGACGGCTGTTCAGATTGCGGCAAGCGACGGTCTCGGATTCTTTCGATGCCCGATAGATGCCATCCCGCAACACCGCATCGACGATCTGCTGCGCTCTCGGGCCAAGCTTAGGAAGCTGCTCGCTCTCGGCCATCATTCCACTCTCGCCAACTGGTCGAGATAAGCAGCGCCGCGCGCCGTCAGCCGCACGTCATCGCGGCTTTGCCCGACCCAGGCGACGAAGCCGGCGCCGAGCGCCTTCGCCACCGCCTCGCGATCAGCATTGCGGACGAGCGTGTAGGAAGTGCCGCCGGCCCGCACCCGCCGCATGAAAGCGATGCAGCGCGGCCCGACTGGTCCACTGGAAGTCCAGCATGCGGAAGGAGCGGGCATCAGTGCACCCCCTTGCGGGCAATCTCGCCGAAGCCGGTTCCGCGCATGGATTCGAGCGCCGCGCGGAGTCCGTCGACCGTCGCCTCGTCATCCAGTCCGGCCGTGATCGCGGCTGCCGCACAAGCGACCGTGGCGACGCTGACGGCCGCTTCCGGATCGTCCGGCAGCAGCTCGCAGATCGCGGTCACGGTCTCTCGCGAACTTTTCGGAACCCCGTCCATCAGGCCGCTCCGTCCATCATCAGGGCGTCGAGCCGGGCAAGGTCCTGCTTCGCGGCCACAATGCGGTTGCGGATGGCCTGGCGCTCCGCCGCATCGATTCGGCCGTCTTCGATCGCCGCGGCGACGGCCCGCACGACATCGTCAAGAACACCGTCGAGCCGTAGGACCGCGCTGGCGGTCACGGCGCCGAAGCTGGAAACGCGCTCGTCCTTTACGATCCGCGACATTGCGGTCAGCAGGAACGGATGGTCGCAACGCCGGTCGAGTTCGGCGGCGAGATCGAGGCGAATGAAACTGTCGCGCCATTCCTCACCCGTCGAAGCATATTTTGTCCGTGTGGACGATGCGACGCCGAGCGCTTCAGCCGCCCGGCTAACCCCGCCGAGAGCCTCGTAGGCTGCCGCCGTTGCGGCCTTGATGATGGATGCATGTTCGTCAGAAATTGCACGCACGAAAACACCCCTGAGTTTCGGTCAAGGAAAAAAACAATCGAAAGGATTCCGTGAGAGCCGCGCGCCGGCGGCCTAAGGTCAGCCCATCAGATCACGGAGGGCCGCATGGGTATGCAGATGCAAAAACAGAGACAGGGACGCGCCGCGATCGGGCGCGTCCCTTCCAGGTGGCAAGGTCGCCAGTTGGGAGGAGGAGACCGGTACCTTGCTGGGGGAACGTCATTCCGCCGCCTCCTGCATTACAGGACGCGACACGCCGGTGGGCCACTTAGCCCCTTCCGGCCAATTTTCGGAGAACCAGAGCATCGCACGCTCAAAGGTGCCGGTGTTCAGGTCGCTACGGCCCTGCGCCAGCAAATCCAGCGTTGAGCCGCGGTTAAGCACGATCGTCGAAACGCGCTGCCTGCCGATGCCGCGGGCGCGACCGAACTCGTCGGAGACGAGGATGAGTTGTTCTCGAAGCGTCATGGGTACGGAAAATGCGGAATCGTTTCCGCCGAGTCAACAGAAATCTTTCCTCTTACACGTCGCCATCAGCACGGATAGAATTCCGCACATGACGGAAACAATTCACGACCGCATCAAAGAACGCTTGAGTATCATGGATTTGAGCCCGCAGGCCGCATCCTTGAAGTCCGGGCTTTCGAAGGACACGCTCCGGAAGCTGCTCGCCAACAGGGATCAACTTCCCACTGGAAAAACGCTTTCGGCGTTGGCCTCGGCCCTTGAAGTTTCTGAGCAATGGCTGCTCACTGGGCAGGACAGCGGGCAGGCACAGCCTGTGCAGCCCCACCAAGAAGTGCGGGTTGCCAATATCGAACTTCCCGCTAATTCTGCAATGCCGAAAGATGTGCCCGTCCTCGGCACAGCTGCCGGTTCACACCACCGAGGAGCATTCCAACTGTCCAGTGACGCGATCGATTACGTGCGGCGGCCACCGGCACTGATGGGTACGAAAGACATCTACTCCCTCTACGTCGAGGGCAGCTCGATGGAGCCACAGTATTGGCAGGGTGACCTGGTCTATGTTCACCCCCATAAGCCGGCGCGGTCGGGCGACGCAGTGGTGGTTCAGTGCCGCATTGGCGAAGAAGAGCCTGAAGGAACGGTCGAGGCTACGATCGGCCTTTACGTCCGGCGAACCGGAGAGGCCCTCATCATTCGCAAGCACAACCCACCGGCAGAGATCGAGATCAAGAACGAAGCGATCATCTCCTATCATAAGGTTTTAACCATGAATGAGCTCTTCGGCGTCTAAGCCAATCCAGCCGAATCACCCCACCATATCAAGCCCGGCAAAACTGCCGGGTTTTTTCGTTTCCGCCACACTCATACTTCGGATGGCGGAATTCTTTCCGTTCATCGGCTTGACAGCGGAAATGTTTCCTCCTTATTCTTCCGCTCGTCCTCCTCGTGAAGGCGGCGCGGAAAACACGGCCTTGAGTCTTCGCGCCGCCGGGAGGTCATCCTTCCTGCACCCGGAGACGAACGATGCAACCGAACGGCGGAATTCACACCAGAAACACCATCAACCGCATGGCCGAGGCGATGCGCTCGGTCGGCGATGGCTGCACCAAGGATGACTTGCTCCTAAAGGGCTTCACCGAGCGCCAGATCAACACCTTTGGCCCGAAGGCCACCGAACTCGCCACCGTCATGGCCCAGGCGGCGTAGCGCCACGGCGAAGAGGGCGCGCCGCCGTGGACCCCTGCCCCTGTGGTTCACGCGCGGCGCGCTCATCCCGATGCCTTCTGGAGAATTCCCGAAATGATAAAGCTTGGATCTTACGCGAAGGACTGCATCACGAACTTTACGGGCGTGGTGACCGGACATGCCGAATACATCACCGGCTGCGACCAATACCTTCTGTCACCTCAAACCCCGGACAAGGGGCCGAAGTGGTTCGACGAGCAGCGCCTCGTCGTAGACCTGATCTACGCTCCCCTCACTCTCGACAATAGCAACGGCTCCGGCGCGGACATTGCCGCTCCGGTGAAGTGACCGGCAGTGGCGCGTCGCCGTGGCCCCCTGCCCCTGTGGTTCACGTGCGGCGCGCTCGCCGGCCTCGCCTTTACGCTCCCCATTCATCTGAACTTGCTCTGGAGCCTCTGGTCATGAACGAGCATTTCACCGGCTGCGGCAAGGCGCGGCTCGAAGCCTGTCCCAATCGCTTCTATCTGGCCTGCGCCATCCTCGCGCTTTCGATCGCTTTCCTGATGGGCGCCGCCCTCGCAGGCACCACCGCCTTCCGGAAGGAATGGCAATACGCATCGGACGCACGGGTATGATGCCGCTCCGCGACACCACTCCCACGGCAGCCACCCGGCGCCAGCGCGCCACCGCACAGCCCGGCCCGCTTGCCATGCTTCGCGGCCATGGCCTGACAGTCAAGGCACGCTCCGCGCTGCTCGACTGCTACGCCACCCCCGATCGGACCTTCCTCGAAACCGCCGCGACGCACGGTCTCGATCGCGAGCGGCTGCAGGATCTCTGGATCGATCTCTTCATCCAGCCCTCCCGGCGCTGACACCAAAGGAAACCCTCATGACCGCTAATCTGCACAGCGTCCGCAACCGCATGCTCGCTCTCGCCCAGGGAGGGCTACCCATGCCAATCGCCCGAGTAATGCAACTGGCCAACGAACACCTTGGCGTCCGCCTCGTTGCGGACGTTGACTACGATTTTGACCGCCTGCTCCTTCGGGACTTCGTCCCGCGCAAGATCAGTCACAATCTTAGCCGCCTCTCTCCGAACAGCGTCTGGGTCAGGAAGTTCAACCCCTTCGTCATCTCGCATCGGGCCTTCACCGTTGATGACGTCGAAGAAGTATCTGGGCATGCATCACCTTTCGTCAGCATAGATGGCCCAAAACCACTCTTTACCAAAATCGTTCCCGGCGGGACCTCGATCAATATCGAAGCTAACAGGCGCCAAACGGTCTGGCGCTCGTGCCCCGCACCCAAGATGAGGGAGGCGGGACAATGAGCATCGGATCCACTCACCGCGCCGCCATCAACGCCTTCAATGCGGCGGCCGTCAAACCGCACCCCGTCAGCCATCGCACCATCCGCACCGCATTCCTAGACCAGAACGTCGATCTGCCGCTGCGTCTCTCCGATGACGACGTCGGCGTCGTGCTCGATCGCCACGGCTGCGATGTCTTCACCGTCGACGTGAACAACGAACGCCCCGACGAGGAATCGATGGCGATCGCGCTCTTCATCGTCGAGTGCGTCAACGAAGCCGCCGGCTTCACCGAGGAGCAGCTCGATGCCTGACCTCCTGCCCTTCCGCATCCATTTCGAAGATCCGGAGATCGCCCCGCTCGATCTCGACGCGTGCGACGCCAAGCATGCGCGCCAGCTCGCCGCCACCCGCCGCGGCGTTTCCGACGGCGCCATCCGCAAGGTCAAGATCATCAGGGAGCAGGCCAATGGCTGATGGCACCAAGATCGAATGGACGGACGCCACCTGGAACCCGATCACCGGCTGCGCCATCGTCTCCCCCGGCTGCACCAATTGCTATGCGATGAAACTCGCCGGCACGCGGCTCAAGAACCACCCGAGTCGCAATGGCCTGGCGAAGGACACCAAGGCCGGCCCAGTTTGGACCGGCGAGGTGCGGCTCAACCGCCAATGGCTCGACCAGCCGCTGCGATGGACGAAGCCCCGCATGATCTTTGTCTGCGCCCATGGCGACCTGTTCGCCGAGGGCGTGGACCAGGTCTGGATCGACCATGTTTTCGCGGTCATGGCGCTGGCACCGCAGCACACATTCCAGGTGCTGACGAAGCGGCCGGAGCGCATGCGCGAATACATTCTCGACATGTCCTCGCGAAGGGGCTTCATCGCCGGGTATGGCGCACTGGTCCGGGGCGGCAATCTGCCGGATCATTATGAGACCGCCTACGAAGCCGTTGCCAAGCCGCTCCCAAACGTCTGGCTCGGCGTCTCGGTCGAGGATCAGAAGCGCGCCGACGAGCGCATTCCCATCCTGCTCGACACGCCGGCCGCCGTCCGCTGGATCAGCGCCGAGCCGCTTCTTGGGCCGTTGGACCTTGTCACATTCCTCGGCGGAACACTGAGGATTGGTAATATCTCCATCAAGGTTCCGGCGGTCCGCCTCGACTGGGTTGTCGCCGGCGGCGAGAGCGGTCCCGAGGCCCGTCCGATGCATCCGGATTGGGCGCGCTCGCTCCGCGACCAATGCGCCGCGGCGGAAGTGCCCTTCCTGTTCAAGCAGTGGGGCGAGTGGGCGCCGCAGGTCGGCGCCGTCGACGGCTGGACCATCCCAGACGACCCGGAGATCAGCCGCATTGACCATCGCGACTGGGAAGAGAACCACTGGGGCGAGCCCTACCGGCCGATGTGGTGCGACGATCTTGAGGACGATACCGTCTCCAGGGTCGGTAAGCGCTACGCGGGCCGGCTCCTCGACGGCGTGG
>JAPSJG010000050.1 GCA_031178305.1 Sinorhizobium sp. | reverse complement strand
CCTTCTTGCCGCTAATGGCGGCGAGCACGCTCCGCGTGAGCGCGCTGCTACGCGTCAAGTTCGACATTCGTCGTCTCCAGTTGATGTTGGGGTTAGCCGGCTGTCCGGCTCAGTTCAGCTTCGAAGGTTTCGAGAACCTGCGAAGGGCGTGCAACCGCGTCGGCGAGGCCGGCATCAACCGCCTTCTGTCCGCGATAGACCCGCGCCTCAGTGGCGAGAGCGGATTGCTGTGTCAGCCGGCCGGCACGGTACCGCGCGACGGTCGCTGCGAATTCGACGCGGAGCTCCTCGAGCTCCGCCAGTTCCTGCTGAAGCACATCGTCAGGGATGGCCTCATAGGGATTGAAGTCGGCCTTGTGCTCGCCGGCCTTTAGAATCGTGACCTTCAGGCCCGCCTTCGCGAGCCAGGCGCTCATATCGACATGCATCGAGATGACGCCGATCGAGCCGCAAATGCCGGTCTGCGGGATGACCAGCTGACGGGCTGCAGACGCGAGCAGGTAGCCTGCCGAGCAAGCATGATCCGTCAATACGGCTATGGTGGGCTTCACCTGCGACAACTCAAAGAGCCGCTCGGCGCAGTCAAACGCCCCGGTCACTTCGCCTCCGAAGCAATCGACTTCGTAGATCACACCGCGGACCGAAGGATCTTTCTCGATCATATTGGCCTGAGAAATGATACCTTCGTAGCTGGTCAGCCCGGATGACTTGCCGATCCACTTCCCCTTGTTAACCAGCGATCCTTCGATATCAATGAAGGCGATGCCGTTTTGCTCGCGCAGATCGCGATCCTCAACCCACTCTCCCAGCGGGTCTCCGACCAGCCCCATATGTTCGCCGCCGACAACATGCGCGGTGGCGTTCGGCTGGCCGAGAACGCGAGGGCCAAAAGCCCGGGCGATGATGTCGCCCTTCGACGGATGCATCATCAGCGGCGTGCCGAACATCCGACTGGCAATTTCGGGATAGTTCCTCATGCCGTTTTCCTTCTGGAGATGCGCGGGATGCCGGCAGGATGCCGGCGCGCCGAGGTCCGGCCGTTGACCTCTTCCTCGGTCTCGTCACCCGGCTCGGCTGGCGGAGCGGCGCTCGCCTGCGATCTGGCCTCGGGCTTGCCCGGGTCGGGGTCGAGGCCGAGCCGCTCGTAGAACGCCCGTTCCCGGGCGCGCTGCTGTGCATCCATCTTCCAGTCCCGCCCCTGCTCGGCCGCTTCCTGCTGGAGCGTGGTCAGATTGCCGGCGAGCCGTTCGCTCGCGGCCTGCGCCTCGCGCAGCGGGTCGATCCAGCCTCGGCCGGGACCGATCCAGTCCGCATGGCACCAGGCGGCCGGGTTCTGCTCGAAGGGAACGGCGCCCGCCGGGAGCTCGATCAGGCCCTTATCGAACACTTCCTCGAGCCAGGCCCTATAGATCGGCGCCATGAACTGCGAGGCGAAGCCGCCCTTCTTGGCGGTGAAGCCGCGCCAGATCTCGAGGAGTGCGGCGCGCGCCGACGAATAGTTCACCTGGCTCCAGTCCATGGTCAGCTGCTCGTAGGTGACGCCGATCGCGCTTGCGACCTTGCGCAGCGCCGCATTGACGAAGGCCTCGAAGTTGGCGTTCGGGTGCTCCGGTTTGGTCAGCGTCGCCTTTTCGCCGGGCTGCAGCGTGTTGATGCGGACGCCGGGCAAATCGATCGGTGCGGCGCCGTAATAGGCCTTCTGCGCCGCCGACATTTCGCCGAAGAGCTTGGCGATGCCGTCGTTGCCGTAATCCGCGCCCATCGCCTCGAGCATCTCTTCGGGATCGAAGGGCGTTTCGATGAAGGCGGCCATGACGGCGTTCAGCATTGCCGCCTGGCTCTCATAATCCTCGTAGTCGGTCGACTGCTTGATCGACCGCATGACCGGAGCCCAGTCGGAAACGCCGCGTGTCATGCCAGCGCGCTTCTGCTCGTAGGCGTGAACGACGATCGGGCGCCCCCATTCGGTCTCCCGCTCGACATACTCCCAATGCCACAGGCCGGTATTGCCGGCGAAGAACTCGCCGGGATGCGACTTGCGGAAGTGATAGCCGACCGGTGCGCCGTAACCGTCGATGGCGACACCGTCGCGCAGGAACTCTTCGTCCATGCGGCCATTCGGATTGGAGCACCGGGCCGGATCGACGACATGAATTGCCGTCTGGAACAACGGTGCATTGTCCTGCCAGACGATGACACCGAAGGCCTCGCCCTCGGGACCGAACCGCTGACGCGCCGCAAGGCCAAGCACGCCGGCCATGGTCTTTGTCCGCTCGGCGTCGCACCATTTGTCGACGTCCTGCGTGTAATCGCGCCACAAGGCTTCGATCTTGTCGGCGATCTCCTCCGCCTGCTCAAACGTCATGTTGAGCGAGACGTGGTTCGGACGCGCCGCAAGCGTCCAACCCGAGCCGATGATGTTGTCGACGAGGCGCGAGGTGCCGGCGGCGCCCCAGCCGTCGTTACGCGCCACGTCGTTCAGCCGGTCGACGAGCTCGGAGCGCGACCAGGTCAGCGCCGACTGACCGGACCAGGTGCCCGGCCGCCATTTGGCGAAGGACGGGTGATCGTAGGATGCACCCTGGTAGGCCGAGGACGCCATTAGCCGGTTTTTCGCGACCTGCACGCGGGCAGCAGCACGAACCGCTGGCGAAAGCGGCTTGGCATCGGGGCCGAGGATCGTGACTTCGCCGCTCATCCGAAGATCACTCCACGGCTGCGCGCGCGGGCGAAGCGGCGAAGGCCGAGTTTCGCCTCGAGGTCGCGGACATACTGGCGCAACGCGCCGATATTGGTCGCGGCATAGGTGACGCTCTCGCCGTTATAGCTGAGCGAGACCTCGGCGCGGCCGATCTCCATCTGGTGCAAGGCCTCACGTGCTTCGTCGAGCCGTGCCAGAAGCACGGCGCGTTCCTGTTCGGTCAGTGCCATATGGATCTCCCTAGCGGTTCCGCTGCGCTGCCCGGGCGGCGCGCGCGAGGGCGGCAGCGACGAGCGGCGATTGCTGTTCTGCCGTGGCGGTCTGGCCTACGGCAGGTTCGGTCTTGACGGCGATCTGGTTCAGGTGGTCCTCAAGGTCGCCCTGTTGCGGCGCTTCGAGCCGCCCGAGGCGATCGGCGATCGCATCCCATTCCTCGTCGGTCCAATAGGGCACGCCCCAGCGATAGGCACCGGCCAGGCTCTGATTGAGCATGTCGATGATTTCGTTGCGCTTGCCCTCGGAGAGCTTCCAGACGTAGCGAGTGTGACCGCTCCGGGTCTTCTCCGGTACGCGGGCTTCCGAGGTCGCCTGCTGGTAGAAGTCGTCGCCGAAGCCGCGGGCGAAACGGATGTAGCCCGCCTGCTCCGGATCGTCCTTCTTGTAGTCCCGATAGAGCCGGATCTTGAACGCCGAGGCGTTGAAGGTGAAGAAACGGGAGGACCACTTCTGCTTCTTCGGCTTGCCCTTCCGGTCATACTCTTTCGTCTGCACGATGGGCGGCGCGGCCTCGGTATTGCCGCCGCGCACCATGATGACACGCGACTTCGGATGCTTGCGGACCCAGTTCCAGACATCATCGGTGTAGGCGTTGCCGTCGATGGCAACGCGGTCGGCGGTGCGCTTGCGGCCGGCATCGTCGAGCCACTCGCGCTGCAGCAGCCGATCGAGGGCGGCGCGAACCTCCGGCTCTGAGATATGGCCGGAATGTTCCTTCGCGTCCGCCAGGTGGCTGCCGGCGCGATGGTCGACGACGCCATGATCGATGACGGCCCGGTACCGGTTCCGTCCGTAGCCGACCAGCAGCCACTCGACGCGGTCGCCCTGCACGTCCATGCCGAGCACCAGCGCCAGCGCCTCGGCGGGGATGACGCCGCGCTGGAAACCGTGATCCTCGGCGCGATCGCGGAGCACCTCCCAGTCGATCGCCTTGTTGTCCGCCTCGAAAGCGAGCCCAAGCCAATCGTTCCAGAACGTCTGCTCGGCGCCGGAGCCCTTTTCCCGGTTCTCCGGGCCGCCCGCCTGGACCGTCAGCCACTCGCGCGCCAGGTTCTCCCAGCGCTCGAAAGGCGAATAGGCCATCCAGATGCGAAAGGAGCGATGGCGGCGGCCGCGCTCCGGATACTTGGCGACCCACTTCGCGCCGTTTTCCGGCTTCACCATCCATTCGCGATGGTGCTCGTGGATCTCGCAGCCGCAACGGATGCAGACGAAATGGGCCTGCTCAGGATGCTCGGGATCGATGTGATCCCGCATGTTCTCCCAGCGCAGCTCCTGCAACTCGTGGCAGTGCGGACACGGGACGTGGTAGGTCTCCTGCGTCCCTTCCTGATAGTTCGACGTGATCTTGCAGCCGGGCGAGACCATCGGCGTCGAGATCTTGAAGATCTTGCCGTTGAAGAATGCCTTGCTGCGGCTGTCCGCCTGGACCTCCGGATCGCCGGCCTCGTTCATCTGCCACTTGGCAAGATCATCCTGTACCTGCTTTCGCGGCGAGATCATCGACAGGCCTGCCGGCGAGTTGGCACCGGCCGCCTGAATGGCGCCGCGCCCGTCGATGCGTTCCTTGTAAAGCACCGAGTTGCTCGCATCGCGGCTGTTCTGCGAAAACAGCTTGGCGACCGCGGGCATCTCGCGCACCAGCGGCATCAGCTTCGTCTTCGACCAGCGCGCGGCGTTCTCCTCGGTCGGATGGACATAGAGGAAATCGCCGGGCGCCATGTCGAGCGAGCCGAGCGTGAAGATGTTGGCGCAGATGGTACCGCCGATCTGCGCTGACTTCGCGAGGCTGACAATGTTGCACGGATCTTCCGGCGACAACGCCCGCAGGATCTCCGAGAAGAACGGCACCAGGTCTTCGTTGTACGGCCCGGGATGATCCGTGATGCGCTCGGAAAACACGATGTTTTCCTTGGCCCACCTGAGATAGTCGACCGCAGGCGGCGGTTCGCAAATCTCCGAAAGGACCTCAAACATGAGCCGCGCTGGATTGTAGAGCATCGTCACGGCTGCTCATCCTCGATCGACTGATCGTCTACGATCTGCTCGGGAAGATCGCCCGCCGCATCCCTGAACCGCGCCGCGGCCTTGCCGCGAACCTCGCGGAACACCTTGAAGAGCGCGTGAGCGGCGTCGCGCTGCGGTACCCCGAATTGCGCGGCCATGGTCTTCGCCATTTCCTGAATGGCCTGGTCCATGACCTTGAAGGCTTCGGTGACCGCGCGGCCCATCTCGCGACGAGCCGCGTCGGTCAGCATGTAACGGCCGAGTTCTAAGGCCTCCTCGCGCTGCAGCCTGGCCGTGGTGATGCGCTGCTGCTTCAGACGCTCCTGCGCCAGCTCGTCGACGGGGTCGGGAACGAGATTGAGCGTCGGAGCCGCCGCTGGCGACGGCGGTGGGTTCGGTGCAACCGTCGGAGCTGCTTTCTCTGCCACCAGCGTGGCGGCCCGAGCGGCCGCACCGTTCGAACCGAGCCGCTGCGACGGCTCCAGCGTCTTTTGGAGCTGCGCCCGCGCAACGTGCGGACGGATGCGGGCTGACCTTCCCTCGCCGTGGAGCGCATCGCCATAGATCTTTCCCTCGTTGATGTACTGCGACACCCGGCCGGCGCTTACGCCGATGAATGCGGCAAAGTCGCCCTTCGACATCGTTTCGACGGACAGGCTCATTTTAGGGTGCCACTTTAGCGAGGTTCTTTAGTTTAGGCTCTGACTTTAGGCTTCAAAGAATCGTCCAGACTGGGCAACCTCCGCCGTGCCAAATACCCGCAGGCGGGCGGATGCCAGGAAGGACCCGTGAACTCTCGGAGCGGCCTATCGGGCTGTCCGAACCGCCCGCTGGAAAGCAACGGCGAAGTGATCGTGGACGTTGGCGACCACGTACCGCTCGACGACTTCACGCAGGCGAAGGCGGACGCGATACGAAACCTGAGGCACGAACAGGATCACGGGATGGATCGCGTTCGTTGCCGCGTCGCGCTGGTAAACGCCCGGGTAGAGGTGCGAAGGCTGCTTCGGCACGAAGAACCGGGCGTTCTTGTAGTTCTTGTTTCGCTTGAGCGACGACGAGGTGCGGGTACGGGTCGCGCCAGCTCCACGATAGTCGATCTGCAGGTCGGCCATGACGCGGTTCAGAAAGCCTTGCGCCATGTTGCCGTAGCGATCGAGCGGCGCCCGTTTCGCTGGTACCGCGACGAGGTTCCGCTGCATCAAACCACGATCGACGAGCTGGCGCTCGAAGGCCTTGTGTGTGCGCTGGCCTCCCTCGATCTGCGGCCCGAGGAATGCGGTGGCAGGCAAGCCACCCTTCGTCCGGTCACCGGTCACGACAACTGCCGCCCTCAGGTTCTGCCGGGACGCGCGGTCATAAACGACGCCACGCTTGGCGTAAGGGGTTGGCCTGTCGAAGACCCGATCCATCTCGCGCTGTACTTCGAGGCGACCACCCTTGGCCGTCTCATTCAGCGTGAGCATGATGGCATAGGGAAGCTGCTTTCGCTCGATGTCCGTCAGGGATCGATTGAACTTTTCGAGATCGACTTTGATCTGAGCGTCGATCATCAGAAGCTCCGGAAAAGCCTGCTCATAACCTAAAACGAAAAGGCGACCTCTCGGGCCGCCCTATTATCTGCTCATAGCTTTCGCACTGGCCCTGAGTCGGTGCCTCGCATCGAGGCTGTCAGGGCATGGGACCGGAGCGTTGCTCCCTGAGGCTTGGCGCCTGCTCTGCCCTTGCACCGAGACAAGGGGATCGGAGGGTTACGGTATCCAGTTCGTCCGTGGCAAAATGACTGTCACGACTTTTTGAGAAACGCAAGAGGCATGCTGTCGATGTCGAAGGGGCGACCATGCACGTCGATGCGAACCTTGGCTTTGGCCTGGCGGCACCACTTCACCGCTGTCACAATGCACGTGAAACCGGCAAAGGGACCGAGAACGATGTCCGCGCGGTCGCCTTCCTTAAAGGTCTTGTCTGTCGCGACACGCGGCGCCTCGGCGCCCTCGCAAATCCTTTTAAACATTGCAACATTCTCGTCTCTAACGATGTGATAGCCCGATGCTCCGCCGACGATATCGAGCACGTTCCTGTGCCGCCGTAGTCCGTGGAAGGCCTCCGAAGAGGGAACGCACCGCACCAGCAGGTAATTCGGGAAGTAAGGAATATCGCTTTCAAATTTCCGGCCATGGCGAACCTTGACGACCCGTTCGCGCGGCATGAACGCTTCGACGTTGGCGTCCCGAAGAGAGTTTTCCACATCGAATTCGCGGCCCTTCTTCACGAGCAGGCAATACCAGCGAGCCAAATCGGGGTTCATTTCTGTCACTTTCATAGAGGCAGCCCTCAAGTTTCGTTCTGTGATTCGGCGCATCCGGTCCTCGAAACGATCACCGCTCTGCAGCGCGATCGGGCTTCCGGTCAGTGTCCTACGCTGCATGATCATCGCCCTTGCTCCTGTCTGCGAGATAGTCGGAAATCCGTTCGCGGTAGCGCTCGACAGCCTCAGCAACGAGGAAGTCGAGATCGCCCTCACCTTCGATCGGCGGGAAGTAGGACCAGTCAGGCAGCTTGCCTTCGGGGAAAGGCCAGCCACGGCGCTGGTGTTCGCGGCGCCATGCTGCCATCAGGTCGCCGTCTCGGTGTACATGCTGAAAGCCTTGCGATGCCTCCTCCAGAACCAGGGGGCAAAGCCAGCCCTGGCGCTCCCGAGCCCGTTCATGCATGGTGTTGACCGCTGGCCAGCCGCATTTCATGCGCTGTTCTGCCCGCACAGCATCGAGCGTCGTCTTACCCTGCCTGATCAGCGACTGCTGGAACTGTGTTGGGGGCGCAATGATACCCGTCGGCGGCAACAGCAGATCGGCAGTGCGGGTCGCAGACCAGAGCTTGCCGAACGGCGCCGCCATGGCATTCGCCGGCTTCGCGGCCCCATCCTGCGCCGGCACGTCCAGCCAGAGCTTCTCGCCAAAATAGGTCGACGGCGCCGGAGCATGGGATTTCTTCTGCGCCTTCAGCAGCTGCAGCCAACGAGGGAAGCGCTCGGCCGCCTCCCGCCGCTCATCAGCCGAAAGGGCGAACCACGCTTTCCGGGCTGGCTCTTTCGGCATGCCGGCGAACCCCGGCCAGTCCTTCACCAGCGCCCAGAAGGCGGCGTCGATCTTGCGCGGATCCGGCTCCTGCCCAACTTTCGAAGCCTCGCGCCCGCCCTCTCTCAGATTCTGACAATCAGTATTTTCTGAATCTGAGTTATTACTATGTGCCGATTTTACCGGCGACGGCGGAACCGGCGACGGCGATGCCGTCGCCGGCAAATCCGTCTGCGGCAAAGATGCAACACCCTCGGATTCGACAGCTGCCGACACCCTGGGCTCGTCGAAAATCACCAGCACGGAGACGCCGAATTTCCCGTCCGCCCGCTGCTGCTCGCGCTCTGCATAGCCGGCGTCCACCAGCTCGGCGATCATCTTGCGGGCCTTGTCGCGCCCGCAATTGCCCTTCTTAATGATATCGCCGATCACGACAGTCCAGTTGTCCGGCTTGGAAAGCAGGTAGCTCAACAGCCACCGCGCCTCCATCGAGAGCCGGTCGTCTTCAAAAACATGGTTCGGTATCGCCGCATAACGTGCATTGCGCACGCCGCGTCGGATCGTGGCTTCCTGGCTCACTCCGCCGCCTCCAAATTCAATTCGACTTGCTGATAGGCGCGCCGATCGGCGACGAGCGCCGCGGCACGCGGATTGATCCAAAGCACCTCGGTCCGGACATGGCCGCCATCGGTGAAAGAAGGGGATTCGACGCGTAGCCAATCGCACAGGGCGGCGTCGTAGAGCGCAGAGGGATAGCCGGAAAGCACGACGTGCGCCTTCGACGCCCGAAGCGCATCCAGCAACTCGGCATGCTGCGCATCGGTCATTTCATGGGCGTAGTGCCGGCCGCTACGCGTCTCCGCGAGATAGGGTGGGTCGACATACAGCAGAGCGTCCGACCGGCTGAAGCGCCGCACGAGCTGGAGCGCATCGCAATTCTCGATGATCACGTGCCGAAACCGTTCAGCAACGGCAATGACCTGCTCCGGCACCTCGACTAGTGAGCGGAGGCGAGCCGCGAAACCGTCAGGATTGACCCGGGTGTCAAAGCCCGACCGAGAAATCGCACCCTTCGAGTTCATTCCCATGAACGAGCGGGCGATGAAACGACGTGTCGCCTCGACATCGCAGTCGCTCGGGTCGTACAGCAAGCGATATTCGTCACGGGCGAAGGGCGTCAGCTCAAGCGCCAAGGCCAGCCGCTCCGGCTGCTCGCGAATGACGCGGAACATCCGCACCAGATCCCGATCGAGGTCGTTATAAATTTCCGATGTCGCGCGCGGCTTTCGGAGCATGACGCCAGCCGCTCCGCCGAACGGCTCGACATAGACGCGATGCGCCGGAAAGTGGCTGATCACCCAAAGCGCAATCCGCCACTTGCTGCCATGCCAGCGAAGAACGGGACGATCCGGGGCGTTCGTCATGCACGCCCCCATTGCAATCCGTGATTGCTGCCACCTATATCGCTGGCATCAACGACGGAGAGAATGCAGTGCGAGCCTGGTGGGATCGATACGGTTGGATAGTCGCCTTCATAGTCCTGGCCGCGTTGGCCGTCATAATCATCTTCGATTACTTCCCTACCAGGGCTGATATGTGCGGGGACGGAGCAGAACACTGCTTTCGAGAGTGGGCTTCCGCGTTGAGCGGATGGGCTGCTGCCGCTGCCGCCTTGCTCAGTATCACCGTGCTGGTCAAGCAGCTGAAATCGCAGCAAAGCCAAACTGAGTTCATGGTTGGCGACGCGCTCCCGACGATCATTGCACACGATCATGACGAGACAAACCTCTTCACGATCACCCTTTATCTCACCAACTGGAACAGGCGCCCCTTCCTGGTCGAGTCCATCGCCGACACAACGATCGGGATCCACTATGACCTTGAGATCATAGACGTCAAAACTGGAGATCGATCCGTTTTCGGATACCTCGGGGAACTTCAGAGTGAAAGGCTGAAGCCACCAGTTTTGGTGCGCGGATGGGAGGACCGGAACTCCCCTCCCCCGGAAGCAAAGTTCGCGGTGCGTGCGATTGCGAGATCCGGCAAATACGATGCGAAAACGCCAATCACTTTGAAGGTGGGCGGCACGCTCCTCGGAGATAAGCGCAGATCCATAGACCTGACGGCCGAAGGGCTCGTGCTTACGTTCTAGTGCCATCAGTCTTTCCCTCTCCCGCGCCCCCGCGCGCAATGACCTGAATTCCGATGCGGGCGTATTCCCGCGACATGCGGACTGTGCTCGGCGCGAGCCCGTCCCGGCCGCGCGTCGCGGAAAGCGCCGCGATCTCGGCTGCGAAGTAAGCTAGGCCTTCGTGAAAACCGGCCGCGGAGAGCAGCCGGTGGATGATCACCTGGTCGCGAAGGATCACCGCGAGCGGCGCTTCGAGCAGCCATCGCGCCCGTGCCGCATGATCCGGCGCATCGGCAAGTTCTTCGATGATGGGGAGGAACTGCGTCACGCCGCACCTCCGCTGATCCGCTCGATCTCACGGACGACCGAGCCGGCCGACCTGCCACGGGAAAGGCGCTGGCCGATCTCCTCCGGATCGAATGCAAATGGGGCAGAGGCGATTGCCTCGCGGAGGGCCTTCGGCAGGGCGTCGAAGGCGTGCATCACATCGGCGGAAGGTCGAATGGCGAGGATGCTAATCATGCTCCCTCGCTTTTGGCGCATCTCACGGCGTCGCCATCGGACGCGCGCTTAACCTTGTCTTCGAGTTCCCGCAGGCGCGCGGCGCCGCCGACCGTCAATTGCGGTGGATTAGAGGGCCACACCAGGCCGAGAGCGATCATCTCCTCGAGCAGCGGACCGCCGCCCATGCATCCGCCGTCGACCGCGCCCAGCGCTTTGAACTCGGCTAGCTCTTCCTTTGTCACGCAGGCGCGCCCATCCCGAGAATCCTCGGAGGATTGCTCCTCACCTTTCGGCGCGCCCGCCTGATTGCCCCAGAACGTCCAGTTGCCATTCAGCCGAACGTCGCCGGCAACAAGGCTATCGCGCCTCTGGAACAGCTCCAGCTTCGGGAGGTCCGGGTAGAGCCTCTCGATCATCTCCGCGAAATAGACGGGCTTGGCCGAGTGTTCGCCCTTCACCTCGGCATGGACCGACGCGCTCTGCGTGCCAGGGATCGGCGCCGGGAAGTTTCCGCGTTTTCCGAGGAGCAGGATCTCGTGCCGGTCCCGCACCCATCGGCCCATGCCGATACGCGATTTATCCCAAACGAGGCAGGTGACGTAATCGAACCCCCAGGCGCGCAGCACGTCGATGCCGTCGTCGAGCCGGTTGGCCGTCACCCACAGGAAGAGCAGCGCGTCGCGCGTCGCCGGGCTCGCATCGCCAGCGCAGAGCGACTTGATCTCCTCGAGCGGCATATGCGGATAGGAAAGGCCCCTGTCCTGTCCCCGCTCCTCACTCCAGGCCTCCTGCTCCCATGGCGGATCGGCATAGATGATCGGAAAGGCGGCGCGCGGCATTGTGCCGGCCGAGACCGTGCCGCGCTCGGCAATGGCGCGGATCACGGCGCCACGGATCTTTCGCGAGAGTGCCTGCTTGCCGTCGCGGATGGCTTTCGCCTCTTCAGCGACGCGCTTGTCCGCCTCGCGCAGCGCCTCTACATAGGCAAGCTGCTGCTCTTCGGTGAGCCCCTTGAGCCGGTCGAGAGTTACGCCGGTATCGTGCCGGGTGCCGCGGATCTGCCGCAGTGCCCGTTCGCTGATTTTCTCCCCGCGCTCGGCGTCACGCCGGATCGCGCGCTCCGATTGCCCGGTCGCCGCAGCAGTCTCTGAGGCAAAGCTCTTCGCCGCCTCGTCCTTCAAGTGGCCAACTTGGCCATTTGATCGCCGGTCGCCGCCATGCCCCGTTTCCGGGTGGCGCATCAGGTGGATTTCCTTGCGGCGGAAGGTGAAGAGCGCCCGGTCCGCCGGCGTCAGCTCGGCGCGGCAAAGGTTTTCGTCGATCTCCCATAGCTCCGCATCGAGATCGTCGCCCTCTTCGATGAAGGCGAGGATATCGGCCCAGCCGAGCGCCCGCGCCGCCTCGAGTCGGTGGAGCCCGGCGGAGAGCAGGAAGCACTCGCCGTTCGGCCGCCGCGCCACGCTGACCGGCGTGCGGTGCCCAAGCTCGGCGAAGGATGCCTGAAGAGCTGCGACCTTTTCCGGATCGGCCTGGCGCAGCCGAAAGCCGACATCAATCCTGTCGAGCGGAATACGGATCAGCGCGCGTCCGGATTCCGCCTCGGCCGGCGCAGGGAGGCGATCGGCGCCCTCCTCGGGTCGATCCCGAGAATCCGGCGCGCCGGGTCCGCCCTCGCCCCCCTGCCCGATTTCCGGCGGCGTCACGCCGGCAAGCTCGCAGAGCTTCGCCGTCGGATACCAGACCGCGCCATCTTTCTTGTCGCGGCCCAGGAACTGGCGGCTGTTCAGATTGCGGCAAACAGCGGTGTCGGACTCTTTCAGTGCCCGATAGATGCCGTCGCGCAACACCGCATCGACGATCTCGCGGGCCTTCGGTCCGAGCTTCGGAAGCGCCGCGCCGCTCATGCCGCCTTCCCCGCACAGAATTCGTGCCGGTTCAGCAGCCGATAACCCTGCCCCCAAACGGTCTCGATCGTGACGCCAAAACGGGCGAGCTTCTTCC
>JAPSJG010000049.1 GCA_031178305.1 Sinorhizobium sp. | reverse complement strand
CCCGGCCACCGTCGACGGGCAGAGCCAGATCGTCCGCGATGATCGAAACCGGGGCGGCACCATCCTTGCCCAGCCCGACCGAGCGCAGAAAACCGTCCTCCAGATGCCAGTGCGGCAGCGCTCGCGCGCGGGCAATCGCCATTGCCGTCCGTGCGGGAAGCCGCCCTCCCCAGGAGACTACTCCTTCTATTTTCGGCGAGAGCGTCGAGGCGAGAGCCACGTCGCCGAAATAGCGGCCGAGCCACGGAAAGGCATTTCGCACGAAGTAGGTCGCGCCAAGCCTGCTGCCCTGCCTTGGCCACCAAGCCTTCTCGACTACCTCCGGCAAACTGTCCATCGCTTGCAAAACACCCGTGCACACATGGCCGAACTTTTGCATGGCTCCGGCCGACGCCGCTCAGAAATCAGGTTAGGCGGAGAAATGCAATCACCAACTGGCGAGCGCGCTCTTGCAGCCCGCCCGCCCGGACCATCAGCCGTCGTCGAACTCGACCAGAAAAAAGGTCGTCGGCCCATAGGGCGTATCGTTGGAGAGGCGGAAGGCGACGGGACCGGCCCCCGTCCTCACAGGCGGATAGATCGTGCCGTCGAGACCAATCGGCGAGACACGCCATTTCCCGGCTGTCCTCGAGATCGTGAGATCGACATGGCCCTTGCGGATCAGGACCGGAAGAGTGCCGAAATCCTCGATGATTCTCTCCTCACTGTCGCGGAAGACCATGCCCGTATTCTGGGCGTCCGTCGCAAAGACCAGCAGCATTCGCCGGCTTTGTGCCAATGAAGCCCCCTCCTCCAGCGCCGAAATCGAAACGAGCCCGTTTCCGTCCGCCACCTCGATGCGCAAGGCACCGAGATCGATCGGTTCGCGCAGGGAAGCGAACGCGACCGCTTCCGTCGCAGGCGTCGAGACCCGAAGTTGCCGGGCCCTGCGATCGAGCAGGATCTGCCCGGTATCGCTCTGGTAGAGCCCGCTGGCGGTGTCCGTGCGATTGGCCTCGGAAAGGCGGCCGCTTTCGCGGAGTGCAGCCAGAATCGCTTGCGCATCCTGGTTGCGCGGCTGCTCTACGCCGATCTCGCTGGCAACACGGTCCGTCAGTCCTATCCCGCCGACGAGGGCAAGATCGGTCAGGTGCTCCGGCTCCCGCGCCTGCATGTCCTGCGACAGGTCCTCCTCGCCGCGAACGAAAAAGGGAATCCTCATGCCGGACACGACGACATCTCCCCGGCGGTAGAGAAGCGCGGCGACCGTCTCACCGGCGCGGGCAACCGGATCGAGTGCGATCGCATATGGCAGCATCGCCCGCTTGTGCGGATAGGGTTCGCCATAGGCAAGCACGATGGGTCCGTGGCCATGGCGGCAGAGCACGTCCCAGCCCTGATGCGCGGCATAGGCCGGCATGACGAGGCCCGCTTCGTAGCGATACCGGTTCCAGAAGAGGTGGTCGTATTCGGTAACGACGAAGGGTTTATCGAGCCAGTGCGCGGCGGCAATCATCCTCATATAGTTGGCGCTATCGGCGATGGAACTTGCCTGAGTAAGGGCGCTTCCGGGCGCATAGCCGCCGACCCAATCGTGATAGGTGTTCATGCTGACCGCTTCAAGAATGCGTCTGCTGAGACCCGTCTGCACCGTCGGCCAATTGTTGTAGCTGCTGATCAGGCCCCTGTAGCCGAGATCGCGCAGCACCTGGCTCATCCGTGCGACCGTTGCCCCCTCCATCTCGACGAAGAAGGCTTGGAGATCGCGCATGCGCGGGCTGTCGTCATAGCGGTTGTCTGGGAGCCGGACCGACCCTGTCTCCAGCCGCTCGTCAGCGCCGAAGTCCCCCCAGGCTTGCGCCAGCGCGTCCGTCGATCGGTAGCGCTTTTCAAGCCATCGGTTGAAGGGCGCAGCGAGCGCCTTGTCGTAGTGAAGCTTGCCGGCGCGCTCGTGCACGACACTGTCGAACTCGATGCCGTTTTCATTGGCGACGACTATCAGCGCCAGGGCGTCGTCATGGATCGGCGCAATTTTCGTATAGGGATTGACCCGAGCGAGGAACTTCTCCTGGAGCGTCCTCCAATGGGCGAATGCCTCCTCATCCAGGTGCAGGCGAAGCTTGAGATCGCCGTTCGCCTCCCAGCGGTCGTCATGCCCGCCATAGGCGCCGCGCGAGGATGAGAGCCCGTCGATGATCCAGTAGATTCCGTTGCGCTTGAGGGCTGCGAGCAAATAATGGACGCGATCGAGCGTCTCCGGATCGAAATCGAAGTCTTTCTGTCGACCGGCCATCAGGCTCGCGTCGGTGAAGTGCAGTCGCGCGATATTGTAGCCATGGCGCACCAATTGCCGGGCATAGCGGTCGGCGCCGTCATGGTCCGGAAATCCGCCGGATGCCGGGCTCCAGGCAAGCGAGGCGCAAAGCATCCGGACCGGCTTCTCCGGCGTGACCGCATAGGCCAGTTGTCCCGCCGGTCCGGCGACCAGGCGATGCGCGGCATCGATCGTGCCGTTCGGCAGCAGGGAAGAAAAGTCGAGCGGGCTCCCGGCAGCCACTTCAAGCGAGATGTCGCGAACCGGCACCCATTGGTCCGAGGCGCCTGTCTTCAGTGCAGAACAGCCGAAGGCGATCGTCGCGGCGACGAGAAGGCCTACCCTCATGCGGGCCTTCCGAGAATGCGGCTCTCGATCGGCGCATCCGGCTGCCGGCGGCTTCGGAGCAATCCTACGGGAAGGGCGGCCGCATGGAAGAACCAGGCGACGACCGTGTAAAGGCCCATTCTGAGGCTGCGCTTCTTGACGCATGCGAGCAGGACCACACCGGAAAGCATGGCGAGGATCGCTCCGATTGCCAGTACCTTGTCTGGCAGGAACAGGAGAAGACCGAGACAGAACAGCCACCAGAGAAGGACGAGAGCCCAGAGTCTGAGTTCCGGCAGTTCCCTCAAGAGCTGGAGGAAGTAGGGTCTGCCGAGCGAGGCGCGCAGGAGTTCGCCGATACCATAGAGATATTTGCTCTTCCACCGTCGCACCAGCAGCCGGTAGGAGTTGACCGTGTGGCCGAAGTGCCGGACGAAACGGCGGTCGAGGCGGTGAAGCTGCCATCCGGCACTCCGCAAGCGGATGCCGAGGTCGAACTCCTCGTATCCGTGCAGGTTGCGATCGGAAAGATAGCCGACATCTTCGATGGCGCGGCGGCGATAGAGGCCGCCGCCGTTCATGCGGTCAATTGATCCGGTGCGGTTCTCCGGCGCGTTCCGGTTGACCCGTCGGGCGAATTCCAGATTGGCGATGTGCATCTCCTCGACGAGGCCGGTCACCCCACCGACCGCGGGGTTCTCGGCAAGGAAACGGACGCCGTCATCGAGGAACCCGGCATCCAGCAGCATGTCTCCGTCGATAAGGCAGATATGATCGCCCTGCGAATATTGGAAACCGAGCTGCGGGCCTATCCCGCAGCTTGGTCGTGCGGGCGGCACGATTTGGGCGATGGTGACGGGATAGCGGGCGGCGATCTCCATGGTGCGATCGGACGAGCCGCTATCGGCGACAATCACCTCTCCGCCGTTGCCATTAAGCGCCGCGAGCGCGCTTTCGATCGTGGCGGCAATGCGCTTTTCTTCGTTCAAGGTCTTGATAATAACGGAAACCGTCAAGAAAGCCCCCCAAGGTCGGCCGGGTCGACGTGCCCCTCTGCCGCTCGATGCACGCAAATGCTGCTGCGGCGCCCGGTCGCCGACCGTTTTACCCGCGATTATTTGCGTTTTGGTTTACCTGCGCGCCGATGGGCCGGAAGCGCTGCACGCAACGGGCGGAGAGCCACGCCGCAAGCACGCCACACATCGCGCCTGCCATCTTGACGGCAACGTCACCCGGCCGTGCGTGCCGATCGGCCGACAGCATCTGCGACAGCTCGAGACCGATGGCAGCTGTCACGAGAATCGCCAAAACGAGCCACACCCGCTGCGGATAAGCGGTCCCGAAGAGAAGTCCGAGGAGGCCGTAGGCACCGAACCTCTCGAGATTCACCCAGCCTCCAATCTGCGGGCGCATTCCCATTGGAGACAACGTCGAATAGGCAATCAGTCCGAGCAGGAGCCACGCGAAGAGGGAAGCTGCACGCCTGAAGTTCATCATCCCGTTGCCTTCCTTGTCAGCCCACTCGCGGCCTATCGGCTCAGCGTTTCATAGACCGCGAGCGTCTTTTGCGCGACACTCGTCCAGCTATAAGTCGCTTCGGCACGAAGCATCCGGGCGAGAACTTCGTCCTCGCTGAGCGGACTTGCAAGCTTTCCGGCGATCGCAGCCGCAAGCGCATCGATATCGGCCAGGGGAAAATAGTCCTGCGCCGGAAGTCCGAGCTCGCGATTGGCGACGATGTCGCTCGCGAGCACCGGAAGCCCGTAGGCCATCGCCTCCAGCAGCGCGATCGGCATACCTTCATGGCTGGACGGCAGCACGAAAAGCGCGGCATTGGCAAAGAGGTCCGCAAGCCTCTCGCCAGTCTGGAAGCCCGCGAGAACGACACCCGGCACCGTGCTCGCCATCGCCCTCACTTCTTGCGCATAGGGCGTTTCGAATTCCGCACCGCCCGCTAGCACGAGCTTGAACCCGGCATCTTCAAGTCTCGCAAAGGCCTGGATGAGATCGGTCTGGCGCTTTTCCGGCACGAGCCGTGCGGCAGCAAGAACATAGCGACGCCGCTCGAGCCCGAATTCCTCCAATATGCCGCTGTCGCCGCGCCATCTCGTGACCGCAACCCCATTCGGAATCAAGGCGACCGGCACGCGATAACGCGCGCCCATCGTCTCGACGATGTCCCTCGATATCGCGATGGTTCGATTTGCGAGCTTCATGCCCAAGCGCTCACCGAGCTTCAACATATGCCTGGCGAAGCTGCCCCATTTCTGCCGATCGTAGTCATAGCCGTGGTGGGTAACGACAACTTTCAGGCCGAACAGCCGCGCAAGCGGCACGAGAAGCGCCGGGCCCACCGCATGGATATGCAGGATGTCCGGACGCCGCAGGGCGGCGAAACACACGCCGACGAAGGTGTGCACGAGCGCTTCGAGCGCCATGATCTGCGGCGCCCAGAGCGGGAAGACATGAATGCCGCCCCAGGAATAGGGCGAGGATTGCGCAAGATAGCGGCGCCGCCCGATGACGTCCACATTCCAGCCTTCTGCCACGAGCCGCGCGGCGAGCATCTCAACGTGCTTCTCGACTCCGCCCTGGACGTTCGGAATGCCGCGTAACCCGAGCATCGTCACCCGTCGCCGCGCCCCGGCAGCTGAGCGTCGGTGTGGGAACGTGCGGAGGTCTTCAGTACAGGGGGCTTCGCCGATCGAACCCACCACAACCTGTGCCGATTGCGGGTCGTGATCGCGCGAGACTGCAGTCTTACCGCTCATGGTTGTTCCGCCCCGGGGAGGTTCGCTGGGCATCCTTTACGTGCGGAACACTTATGATCGCTGAAAGAACTTCGCTAAACTTTTAGTGGATTGGCCGGAAATCGGACGTATTGTCTGAAGGCGACGAGGGCTCGACGCCCATGGAGCGATTTGCCTTTCAGGCGACACCCAGCCCTTCATAAAGTTCCAGCGTCCTCGCTCGATACGCGGCAGCGGAAAATTCGCGGCCAATCCAGGATCGGCCTTCCGCCCCCATGCGCGCGCGGCCCGCCGGCGAAAGTGCCGCCATCTCGTTAAGTGCCCGGGCAAGATCTTCCACGTCAGCCGAAGCCGCCAAGACTCCGGTCTCACCTTCCCGCACCATCTCCGGGATGCCGCCGATTGCCGCACCGATGACGGGCCGACCCAGCGCATAGGTCTCAAGAACGCTGATCGGCGCATTCTCGTACCACTCGGACGGCAGCACGAGTGCGCGGGATTGGCCGATCAGCCGATGCAGCCTCTCGCCCGAGAGGTAACCGGCGAAGGTTACGTCGGCCCCAAGCTCGGCCGACAGTTGTCGGAGGCTCGCCTCTTCCGGGCCGGTTCCGGCAAGAATCAGCCGTTCTCCCGAGAGGGCGATTGCCCTGATCAGGGTCGCAAGTCCTTTTTCGGGAGCGAGCCGGCCGGCAAAGACGAAATAGTCGCCCTCCTGCCAATCGGCACGGAAAACAGAAACGTCCACGAAGTTCGGAATGTGGATCATCCTTTCACGTGGCCAACCCCATTCGGCGAGCTTCTCTAGGTAAAAGCTGCTCGGCACCACCAGCCGGTCCACCTTATCGCGATAGAGCCCGAGCAGACGGTGCAGCATGGTTTCCGCGAAGACAACGGCACTGAGCGGCAGCGAGCCCTTGATGCAGCGATGGCGAAGGACGTTGTAAATCCGTCCGCCGCGACAGTCCTCGCAGACCTTGCCGTCGCGCAGCATCTTGTAAGAGGGGCAGGCGAGCTTGAGGTCATGCACCGTCATGACCACCGGAATCCTCAAGGACTTCAGGGTTGAGAAGATTGCCGGCGACAGATGGTGGTAGACGTTGTGCGCATGCGCGATCGATGGCTGCACCCGTTCAACCAGCCGGCGGATGTTGCGTTGTGCTTCGAGCGAGTAGATGACGCTCGCGGCCTGCCTCAGCTTGCGCGTCAGGCCCGTCTGCCGGCCATACTCGATTTCGGACACGAAATATTCCGACCAAGGCGTGGCTTCGTTCAACTCGTGTTGCATGGCAAAGGGAACGACGTCCCATCCGATCTCGCCGAACAGGTGCATATGGTCGAAGAAGACCGCCTCCGCTCCGCCTCGGCGATAGAAATAATTGTTGATCGCCAGCAGGCGCTTTCCGGCATTGTCGAGCGCGGGCACGAGACGGTTCCCTTACCAGTTGATCTCGTTCAGAGCTCGATCGACTGGAAGCACCTTGCATCCCTTGTCGACCGCGTAGCGGACGAGATGATCGAAGGTTTCCGGCGTGCAGCCATAGGGCGTCGGCCGAGGTGCGATGTCGTGGGTGAAGAAGATGAGCCAGCCGGGCCGGTCGACGACGTCGTCGATCCAGCGGGTCAGATCCCTTGCATGCCGCTCCGGCTGGCGGATCTCCACGGCCTTGAGCATCAGCGGATCGACCGAACCCCGATTAATCGTCTCACCGGCCGCACGGCAGGTCCGGTAGCGGCGAGCGAGTTCTGTCCGCGCAAGCGGCCATGCCGCATTGTATGGAAATGCGAAGTTTCGCGTTGGTTTCTGAACGCCGACGCTCTTCAGATATTCCGCGTTGCGATCGAGATCTTCGCCGAGGCGGCGCATGTCGCGTATCCTGCGGTGCGCAAAGGTGTGGCAGCCGACTTCATGGCCGCGCGCCAGCAACTCCCCGCATCCTTCAGGCGAGATCAACGTCCGGTCTGGCTCCACCCGTCCGCCGAGTCCGCCAGCAATGTAAAAGGTGCCGCGAAGACCGTGCCGCTCCAGGATGGTCGCCCCCTCGACGAGCGCACTGTCGGGCACGTCGTCGAAGGTGAAAGAGACGATTGGCACGGCCGTTTCGATCTCTCGTCGGCCGCTCGCGAATTTCCAGATCAGCCGATTTGCCACCCTGTCGACGAGTGTGCCGACCTTTCCGTCCAAATCAAGCATGGGCAACGCGCCCGCTCTTCAAGGGAACGGGCGCGGTGCTGAGCACGGCGTTCGACTGCAGATGCAATCCGTAGAGTGCAAACATGAAGGTGAACCAGAGAAGACTGCCGCCCTCGAAGAAGAGGCTCTCAAGGCCGGCGTGGAAGATCGTATAGAGCCAAATACGAATGAAAAGCCGCGTCAGATGCGCATGTTCGCGGTCCGGGCCGATGCGGGAGATGTTGCGCAGTGGCAGGACGACCAGCCACATCAGCGTAAGGAGGAGGCCGGGAAAACCGGTCGTCAAGGCGATGTCCAGGTAGGAATTGTGCCCATTGGCCGCGGCAACCGCCCATGTCTCGACCGTGCCGCCGCTATAGACGAGCTCTTCGGTCTGCCAGAATGCCTTGAAGCCATGGCCCGTCAGCGGCCGCTCCGCCAATGCTGAGAAAGCGAAACGCCAGATATCGGAGCGATTGGTGAAGCTCGCATCGATGCCAAGCCCGGCGATGAACTCTCCAAGAGGTCGAATGACTGCCGAGCCGACGGCCAAGAGATTGAACAGCCCAATGCCGCCAATCACGATCGGGACCCGCAGGAAGCGGAACTTTTCGAAGACCCAGGCGAGCATCAGGATCGCCGGCAGCATGGCCGTGGAGGTCTTGCCCCCCGTGTTGATCAGAAAGAGGAAAGAGAGAGCCACAATCGAAAGGCCCACCAGGCGCGACCAGCCGTTCATGACGAAGAGCCCGAAAAAGGCTGCGAGCACCATTGCTGCCGCCGCGCTGTTCTTGTGCGGAAAGTGGCCGCGCCAGAGGCCGGCATTCATCGGCTCGCGCAATTCCGCCGCCTGGTGAATGGCGAGCGTCGGCTTTAACAATACCCCGTAATAGGCAAAGCCCAGCATGATCAGCGTGCCGATGCCGAGCATCTTGGCAAAGTGACGCTCCGTTGCCGGCAGCAGTAGGTAGATGCTGGCATTGAGCGTCATCATCGTCGAAAGAATGATGCCCTTGATGCCGAGCATCGGATGGGCGGAGATCACCGAGACGAAAAAGAACCATGAATAAAGCAGCGCCAGCAGCACACACGGCTGCAGAATGATGCCGCGCATCGGATGCAGCAGACCATAGCCGAGCATGCTCGCCGTCAGCAGCAGCGCCAGGATCTGGTTCAGCCGGTTGGAATTTCCGGCGGAAGGATCCAGCACCGCCTCGCCCGTGAGATCGACATAGGGGTCGATCGACACCCACAGGAACAGGAAGAGCGCCATGAACAGGAAGGTGCCGACGCGCAGCCTCGGGTTCGGCCCACTCGTCTCCTGAAGCCCCGTGCTCATCCTCCCACCCCTATCCGGCTGCGGGCTGCTGACCGCGGACATATCTCCACAGGCCAAGGGCAAGCGCCAGCGAGACGCCCCCGACAAGGCCGAGGATGGCGCCGCCGATCAACAGGATGATCGTTCGGGGCGGCCAGCTCCGGGATTCGGGCGGCATGGCGCTGGAGATGACGCGAATATTGCTCGTATCGATCTGCTGGCGTTCGGTGATCTGCTGGGCGCGCGCCAGATGCGTCTCGTAGACCGCGGCCTTCGAGCGCGCGTCGCGCTCGAGGTCGCGAAGATGCACCTGCGCTTCATTGTCGGTGAAGACGTTCGATTGCTCGTCATTCGCCTTCGCCCGCAAGGCATCGAGTGCCGATCGCTCGCGGTCGAAATCGGCCTTGGCGCGCTCGGCTATGTGACGGGCCTCCCGATTGATGGCAGCCTCCAGCGTCGCCCGCTCGGAGCGGGCGGCCGCCAGACGCGGGTGCCTCTCCCCATAGGTGAGTTGCATCGAGCCGATCTGCTGCTGCAGGCCATTGTATTGCTGGCGCAAGTTGCTCATGTCGACCGACTCGAACACCGAAGCGCTGGCGGTTTGTCCTTGCGCAATGGCCGCGCGCATCTGCTTGTAGCGCGTCTCAGCCTGGATAAACCGCTGCTGCGCCTCGAGCACCTGGGTATTGAGCTCGCTCGACAGTTGATTGCTGACGAGTTCGCCGTTGGCCAAGAGCAAGCCGTTGGCACGCCTGAACTCCTCCACCTTCTTCTCGGCCGCGGTCACGCTCTGGCGCAATTCGTCGAGCCGGCCGTTCAGGTTCTGCGCAACCCGTCCGGCACTCTCGGCAGCCGATTGGAAGAGCTCCGCCTCGAAGGCACTGACGATCGCGTCCGCAAGCTTGACCGCCTTTGCCGGCTCCTCGCTCCAGACTTTCAGGACCACCACGAAAGAGCGTTCCTCGCGACGGGCCTCGACCCTCTCGGAGAGCGCCCGCATCGCGGCGAGCTCTTTTCCGGACTTTGCCTCACTGGTGGAGATCAGCGCCAACAGAGCCGAAATCGGCGTCGGTTTGACGAACTCGGGATCCTCGGTCAGCCGTAGCTTGTCGATCACGCGCTTCAGGACGTTGCGCGAGGTGAGCGTCCTGAGCCTGCTTTCAACCTCCAGCAATTGCGCATCGCGCTGCGGATTGCTCATGAACACGTCGTCGCTGACGACGTTCAGGTTTGCGGGGTCGACGACAATGTCGGTATAGACCGTGTATCGCGGCGTCGCCATCATCGCATAGCCAAGTGCGCCGCCGATACAAAGGACGAGTGTCATGACGATCCAGCGCCGGCCGTCACGCAGCCAGGCGACGATATCGTCGACGCCGAGATTGCCAAGCAAACAGAGGCCGGGGAAATGCTCGCTGAAGCGCGATGAGCGGAGTTCCACGGGAGCGACTGGGACCGGGGTAGCGGCCGTTTCCTCTTCTGCCGCCGGCAGGAAATCGAGCAGCGACCCTCCGCGCGAGCGCGGCCGCTTTAAGCGCGTCTCGAGGCGCAATGCTTTTCTATCGGGCTCGCTCGGCCGGTACATCCGTTTTCCCCACGCATGCTCCTGATCTAACAGGAGCATTGCCTGCCACGCGCAGTGATTGTTAAGAAGTATGGCGGCACGGTGAACAATCCGTTAAGCCAATCCGGTGGTCGGTAACCTTTGTTCACGGCGCGACTTCGCACGCGCTCGCATGCGTTTCGCGCTTCTGCCCTGTGCATTGGCTCTGAACGTCCGGGCCATCGCTAGTTAGAAGTCCGTCAGGAGCCGGCTCCAACTTTCCGAGGCGAGCCCGCCGATATAGATGTCGTTGCGCAATGCTGCCTCCTTGAGATCGGCATGGCGGGTGACCATGCAGAAGTAGCCCCGATGCCGGAAGGACAGCCAGCGCTGACGTGAGATTGCGTTCATCAGGAATGGCTGGCCCATGCCCCGCGCGACGGCGTAACCGTCTTCGTCGAGGCTGGCGAACATTGCGGCCGTGACGTCGAGTTCCCGCCCCTCCTCGCAGAGAACGTTGAGCACATTGGCGGTCCTGTTCGTCTCGCCGAAAAAGAGGAAGGCGCCGATCGTCCTGCCCTCCGCGGTGCGCACGACCCTGCACTGCAGCACCCCCAGGTTCCGGTTCAGCGAGGCGACCTGAACCAGCCACTCGAATTCACGTTTGGACCAGGTCGGACGTATCGAAAACCGCTCCAGCATCGGCGCTGCGCATTGGAAGAATGCGTCCAGGCTCGCCGCTTCTGTCCGCAATCCGGCCGCAGCAACGGCCTTGAGCGAAGGCCGCCATCGGCGAAGCGCCCGATCGGCCAGCCCGAGGATGCGGATCATGGGACGAGATATTAGGGCAGGGATCTGGCGCCCGGCAAGCAGCGCCGCGGCGACGAGCGGGCGGAAGGAGCGCCGCCACTCGAGACTGTGGATCGGCAGAATTATCCCGCCACCGGCAGTGCAATGGTCGGCGCTCACTGGCGAGGAGCTGTCGGAGAAGCACATCTCCTGGCGTGCGGCCCGCACGGTGCGCGCAAGCCGCGCTGCTCCCGCCGCGCCCAGCTTGCCGTCGACCATGAAGGCGCAGAGAAGGCGCGCGACGATGCGCCGGCCGTGCACCGTGAACTGCATCGGCACGGAGAGAATAGCGCTGTCGATTCCGCCCTCGCCGTTCTCATGCACCACGCTTCCATATTCCGACCTGTAATGCGGGCTGCCGAAGAAAACGGTTTCCAGATAGCGCTTCAGATCGTCCCCGGGCTCGCGGACCCGCTGGCGAAAGACCTTGCTGAACAATCCTGCGACCGCCGGGAGATCGGCCTTCTCCATGGCACGGACCGATGTCTTGCGCGGACCATAGCCTTCGGCCGCCGCGAAGGATCGCGCCCTCAAGAGGTCGGCGGTCATCCGCCGGCCTCGCTGGCCGCGAGCGCCTGCCCGGCGGCGGCACTCTCGCGGTCGCGCCGTACGAAGTGCAGGAAGACGCACCATGCGGCGGCGACCATGGCAATTTCGATGACGTAAAATGAAACGAATGTGCCGGCGGGCGGCGCATACCAGCTCGCCCAGGCGGCAAGGCAAGCACCGGCGACGCTGCCAAGGCCCATCACCGTCGCACGCGGCGCGTGATAGCCCGAGGCTCCGAGCGCCTCCATCGCCACGGACCAGAGGGCGAGCGGCACGACGACCCAGCAGAGGGTTCTGACGAATCCGACCAGGGAGACATAGTCCTCGCCGAAAAGGTAGGGCAGGATCGGCGCCAGCAGGAATACGGTCACCGCGGCCGCAAAGCCGATGACCGTCGCTGCGGCGAGTACGCGCAGCACGCGCTCGAAGGCATGATGCAGGCCAGCGGCGGATAGCCTGGCGGAGCCGGGATAGACGAGCCGATTGAGCGCGTCTACCGAAAGGTAGCTGCTCTCCAGCATCCGGCGAGCGACGCTGTAGCTCGAGACGATCTCGGCGGTGGTGACAAGGCTCAGAACCAGAAGGTCAGCATTCTGCCTCAGCGCACGCAAGATGAAGGGAACGGCAAAATAAAGACCCTGCGGAATTTCCTCCCGCACGATGCGATAGCGCGGCTTGCCCAGGCCCTTGAGTGCAGCGAGGCAGCCGAACGCAACGACGACTTGGCACAGGAACTGCCAGACGGCCCAGGCGGCCACCGTCGAGATGCCGAAGGCAATGCAGGCGAGTGCAGCCGCTATCGTTCGCGCCACCGCAAAGCCGACGACCACCTTGTTGGCGGAGGCGAAATCGGAATGGGCGATGAAGATCTGCTCGGCCAGCACGATCACCCGCACCAACACGATATTGGTGA